>CAXTDH010000348.1:0-4345 GCA_964242405.1 uncultured Rhizobacter sp.
GAAGGGCAGGATCGATCTCGTCCACGACGGCGACACCGTGCGCCAGGCGCTGCTGATGCTGATTTCGACCCGCCCCGGCGAACGCGTCATGCGGCCGCGCTACGGCTGCCATTTGTTCCGCCTGGCGTTCTCGCCGAACGACGACACCACCGCCGGCCTCGCGATCCACTATGTGCGCCAGGCGATCGATCTGTGGGAGCCGCGCATCGAGGTGCTGCGGCTCGATGCCAACCGCAACCCGGACCACCCGAGCCGCCTCGACGTCGACCTGCAGTACCGGCTTCGCACCAGCTCGCGCCTCGAGAACCTGAGCGTCGCGATCGACCTCGCGGCGGGCGCCTCGCACTGACCCGCGCTCCGCCGACCCGACCCGACCCGACCCGAGCACCATGGCGATCCAGTCCCCCAACCTCGACGACCGCAACTTCGGCCAGTTGCTCGAGGACGCCAAGGCGATCATCGCCCGTTCTGGCAGCGGCTGGACGGACCTGTCGGCCGGCGACCCGGGGGCGGTGCTGCTCGAAGCCTTCGCCTACATCACCGGCCTGCTCATCTACCGCATGAACCGCCTGCCCGAGAAGGTGTATGTGGAGCTGCTGCGGCTGATCGGCGTGAAGCTCGCACCGCCTGCCGCGGCGCGGGTGCGCCTTCGCTTCAGCCTGGCCAAGCCGCTGACCGAGGCGCTGCGCATCCCCGCCGGCACGCGGGTCACGGTCGCGCGCGCCGGGCCGGGCGAAGCGCCGGCGTTCGCGACCGCCGAACTCGCGACCATCCCGGCCGGAGAGTCGGGGGTCGACGGCGTGCTCGCGTTCCACTGCGTGCAGGTCAATGCCGAAATCGCCGGCACCGGCACCGGGCTGCCGCGGCAGACGGTGAAGGCGGCGCAACCGCCGATCGTCGCGCCGACAGGCGATGATCTCGACCTGATCGTCGGCGTGCAGGCGACGGCCGAGGAGCTCGGCGAGCGCGTGCCGGCGATCGCCGTCGACGGCACGTCGTTTCGCATCTGGCGCCAGGTCGACAACTTCACCGAAGGGGGCGCCGACAGCTGCAGCTACCTCGTCGACCGGGTCAGCGGCCGCATCACCTTCGCGCCGGCGGTGCATGCGGTCGACGCCGAAGGCCGGCTCGATGTCGCCAGCGCGACGCTGGCCCGGGTGCCGGCGCCGAACCGGCAGATCCGGCTCTGGTACCGGCGCGGCGGCGGCGAGGAAGGGAACGTCGCGGCGAACACGCTGGTCGTGATGCGCGACGCGATTCGCGGGCTGCAGGTCACCAACCCCGAGCCGGCGACCGGCGGTGCGGCCGCCGAGACGGTCGCCAACGCCATGCTGCGCGGCCCCGAGGAGATGCATTCGCTGCGGCGCGCCGTGACGGCGCGCGATTTCGAAGCCGTGGCACTGCACAGCTCCGCGGCGGTGGCGCGGGCCAAGGCCTTCACCAAGGCCGAACTCTGGACCTTCGCGCAGCCGGGCACGGTCGAGGTGCTGATCGTTCCCCGGCTCGGCAACATGGAGCAGCGCGGCGGCAGCGCCATCACGGGCGACACGCTGCGCGCCCAGGAGACCGACGGCGTGCGCCAGCAGATCCTCGCCGCGCTCGAGCAGCGCCGGCCGCTCGGCACCGCCTGCCTCGTCAACTGGGTGCGCTACAAGACGGTGACGGTCAAGGTGCGGGTGGTCGTGCACCGCGGCGAAGACGCCGAAGCCGTGCGCACCCGCGTGCTCGGCCGTCTGCAGCTGACGATCAACCCGCTGCCGACGACGCTGCAGGCGACCGGCTGGCCTTTCGGCGAGCCGCTGCGCGCCTCGCACGTCTACGACATCGTGCTCGCCGAACCCGGCGTCAGCTACGCCGACCAGGTCCGCTTCGTCGTCGACGAGGTGCCCGACAAGGATGTCCAGGCCGTCGTGCTCGACCCGTTCCAGCCCGGCACCTGGTACGCCGCCAGCGGCGAGATCGTGTTTCGCTCGATCAACGACGGCGACAGCTGGGAATCGGCCGGGCGCTTCGAGGGGCAGATCGTCGACACCATCGTCGCCAGCCCGCACCGCGCCGGCCTGATCGCAGCCTGCGGGCGCCTGCCCGACGACAGCTGCCGCATGCACGTCTCGCGGGATTCCGGCGAAACCTGGCAGGAGGTCACCGGCCTCGCATTCACGGTCAATGACCTCGCCTGGCTCGACCGTGACGAGGTGAGCGTGCTGCTGATGGCGACCGACAAGGGCCTGTACGAAATCGCCATGGAGCCGGGCGCGTCGCCGCTGCAGCTGACGGTCGACAAAGGCAACGCGGCGCGCGGCTTCTACTCCGTCGTCAGCTTCGTCGACGGCCGCGGGGGCCGCAACGTGGCGGTGGCCGCGCGCCAATCCGGCGGCATCTTCCTGTCGCGCAGCGGCGGCCAGACCGAGAGCTTCGCGGCGATCAACACCGCGGGGGAAGACATCCGCGTCCTCGCGGTACAGCGGCTCGGCCTCAGCACCTTCCTCTGGGCCGGCGTGACGACGGCCGGCAACGAGCAGGGCAAGGGCTGCATGCGCTGGGAGCTGCCGTCGCAGCCCCTTTCGATCGACTCGCCCGAGGGCTGGCGCAACGTGTTCCTGAAGTGGCAGGGCGGCAGTTGCCGGGCGATCGCCTTCGACGGCCTGACCGTTCATGCCGGCACGCACTTTGCCGGTATTGCCAGGATCGACAGCGCCAAGGCCGATGCCGGCTGGGAGACTTCCGGCATCCAGTGCGGCCTGCCGATGCGCGGCTCCGACAAGCTCTTCGCACCGGTCCAGGCGGTCGCGGTCGCCAGCGGCGGCTTGCTGATGACCGGCGGTGGCAGCGGCGTGTTCCAGAGCGGCGACGCGGGCGCTTCCTGGCAACGCGCGTCGAGCCGGGAATTCGCGGAGAAGGTCGCGCTGCCGCCGACCTGGCTTTTTTGTTCCGGGGCGCACGAGGTGGTCGTGGTGAGTGCCGATGCAACGAACCGAGATTGAACGCCTGTTGCCGGAGGTGTTTCGCGCGGCGCTCGCCGACAGCGCGCCGCTCGCCGCCGTGCTCGACGTGATGGCGCAGCTGCACCAGCCCGACGAGCAGGTGCTCGACCGGCTCGACGGCTACTTCGATCCCTCCCGCACCGAAGACCGTTTCGTGCCGCTGCTGGCCCGCTGGGTCGACCTCGAACGGCTGTTCGTGCAGTCGGCCACCGGGCGGGCAGACGCCGACGGGCGCGAACCGATCTCGACCGGCCACGGCCGCCTGCGCGAGCTGATCTCGCGCGCTGCGTTCCTCTCGCAATGGCGCGGCACGCGCACCGGCCTGATCGCCTTCCTCGAGACCGCGACCGGTGCCGAGGGCTTCAGCATCGACGAACAGGTACCGGGCGAAGCGATGCGCCCGCGCCCCTTTCACATTCGCGTCCTGGCGCCAGCCGGCCAGGAGCCGCACCGCCCGCTGATCGAGCGCATCGTCGAGCTCGAGAAGCCGGCGTATGTGACCTATGAACTCGCCTTCGAGTCACCTGAGAGCACGACCACACCATGACACGCCCCTTCGACATCACCAACACGAACGACGCCCTGACGCTCGATGCGAGCGGCAGCGGCAAGGTCATCTTCACGGTCACCAACACCTCGCAGAAACCGCTGCGCGGCACGCTGCGGGTGCGGGGGCTCGATTCGTCCCAACCCGCGTGGTTCACGGTCGGCGGCGAAAGCGAACGCGACTTTCCCGTGGGTGTCGCACACCAGGTCGAGGTCGGCGTCAAAGTGCCGGCGGGCACGGCGCCGGCGAAGTTCCGGATGCGGCTCGACGCCCTTTCGGTCGCCAACCCCGACGACGACTTCACCGAGGGCCCGGCGGTCGCCGTGACGATTCCGACGGTCGAGATCAAGAAGCCCACCGGCATGCCGTGGTGGGTCTGGGTCGTGATCGCATTGGTGCTGCTGATCGTGCTCGGTGTGGTCGGCTACCTGCTGACGCGCAAGCACGAGACGAAATTGCCCGACCCGCCGCCGCAGCCTGCGAGTTCGCCGGTGGTCGTGGCGCCACCGCCACCGCCCCCGCCGATCGAGTTCAACGACCCGCGCATCCAGGTGGCCGAGGGCGCACTGCCGCTCGACGTCTGCCGCACCTGGGCCACGGACTGCGGCAAGCCGGCCGCGGACGCCTTTTGCGCCTCCAAGGGTGCCGGTGTGGCAGCGAAATTCAACGTCGCCCAGAACAGCCCGCCGACGGTCGTCATCGGCACGAAACAGGTTTGCCGTGAGCCGAGCTGCGACCGCATCACCTGGGTGCAGTGCGTGAGGGATCCGTACCACAGGATTCGCTCCCGTACCGAGATGATGCGCGGCAAGTC
>CAXTDH010000349.1:0-4345 GCA_964242405.1 uncultured Rhizobacter sp.
CGGGTTCGCCCAGCGCGTCATGCCGTCCAGCACGAAGCCCGAAAGGGTGACCATGGATGTCACCGCCCGGTCAAGCCACGCGAGTGCGAGCGGCAGGCCGGCGCCGCGCCGGAAGATCGGGTCGCCCGTCAACTGGTTGAGGGTGCGCCAGTTATCGGCGGACATCCGGTCGCGCAGGTTGAAGGCAGCGCGCGACAGCCGGTGCAGCCCCTGGGCCAGGGCCTCATCGGGGTGCGTCGCGGCCCGCAGCAGGGCCACCGCCGGCTCGTCCTGTTCATCGATCAGGCCGGACTGCTGGGCCAGCAGAATCGCCGGCGCACTGCCGTGGCCACCGTCGTCCGGCCGGTCGAGCAGGCCGCCGATGGCCACGCGCAAGTTGCGGACGACGCCCTCGCAGCGCTCGCCGTAGCGGCCGAACCAGAAGAGGTTTTCGGCCGCGCGCGACGGCAGGTTGGCGCGCGAGCTGACCAGGTCCTCGGGCTTGACGGTCCGCGAGATCAGCGAGAACGAGGCGTTGACCGGTGCGCCGGACAGCACCCAGGTGTCCTTGGACCGGCCGCCGCGCTGCATGGCGATGACCCGCGAATCGCCATCGTGCGCCACCCGCGTCAGCCCGCCCGGCATCACCCGGTAGCCGGACGGCGTGGCGACCGCGAACACCCGCAGGCCGACGGTGCGGGCGGTCAGCACCTCGCGCTCGGCGGGCGGCAAGGTGCCGTCACGATGACGCTGCCGCGCCGAGGCCAACTCGGGCAGCGCCCGCTCCAGCACCGGCGCCTGCGACACATGCACCCACTCCTGGGCGACGAAGCGCTGCGGCCGGGCAGCGACCCGGGCCCGCAGCGCGGCGCGCTCATCGAAGCTCAGGTCGGCGCCGAACAGCGCCGGCTCGCGCGCAGAACGTTCGAGCGGCTTGATGAGCAGCTTGTCGAGGCGCCTCCAGGCGTCGGTGAAGGCGGCCGGCTCGCCGAGCCACCAGGTCGCGACCGACGGCAGCTTGAGCGGCTCGCCGAGCAGCCGCTCGCTCAACTTGGGCAGGTAGCCGAGCAGCGCGCCGGATTCGAGCACGCCCGAGCCGAGCGCGTTGCCGATGAAGACGTTGCCGCGGCGGGCGCAATCGGTCAGGCCGGCGACGCCGAGCGCCGAATCGGAGCGCAGCTCGAGCGGGTCGCAATAGTCGTCGTCCTGGCGGCGCAGGATCGCGTGGACGCGCTTCAAGCCCTCGACCGTCTTCATCCAGACGCAGCCGCCGCGCACCGTCAGGTCGCTGCCCTCGACCAGCGGAAAACCGAGGTAGCGCGCCAGCAGTGCATGCTCGAAGTAGGTTTCGTTGTAGGGCCCCGGCGTCAGCAGCACGACCAGCGGCGGGCCATCGCCCTTGGGCGCCCAACGCAGCAGCGAATCGCGCAGCGCCTCGAAATAGGAGGCCAGGTGCTGGACGTTCAATTCGCTGAACATCTCCGAAAAAACGCGCGACACAACCAGCCGGTTCTCGAGCGCGTAACCGGCCCCCGAGGGCGCCTGCGTCCGGTCGGTGACGACCCACCAGTGCCCGTTCGGCGAGCGCGCCAGGTCAGCGGCGTACTGGAAGAGGTGGACGCCTCCGGGCGGACGAACGCCCTGCGCCGGGTGCAGGAAACCACTGTGGCCGAACACCACCGGCGGCGGGATCGCGCCGGAGCGCAGCAACTCCTGCGGGCCGTAGATGTCGGCCAGCACCCGGTTGAGCAAGTCGGCGCGCTGGGCGATGCCGGCCTCGATGGCTTCCCATTCGCCGGGCCCCAGCAACAGCGGCAAGGGGTCGACCTGCCAGGGGCGGTCGGCGCCCTTCGGATCGGCGTAGACGTTGTAGGTGATGCCGTTCTCGCGCACCTCGCGTTCCATCAGCGAGAGCGTGTCGCCGACTTCGGCGCCTTCCCGAGCAGCGAGGGATCGTACGAAGGCATCCCATTGAGGCCGCGGTCGGCCAGCGGCTGCCAGCAACTCGTCGTAGCGGCCGGGCAGCGGCGCATAGTCGGCCAGCAGCGACGCCACCGACTCGCGCGGCGAAGCTGCGGCCGCGGCACCGGCGCCGGCGGCCACGGCGGCGGCTGCGGTCGGGGCGGACGTTTCGAGGTCGGTTGCAGGGCGGTTCATGGTGAGCAGGTTGCCCTGGTGTGGACCGGTCGACGACGGGCCCGGAGTACAGGCCGGTCAGCGATAACCAGAATGCAAATCGGTCGGCGATGAGGGTGAAGTCGGCGTCAGACCGGTCGACGGGCGCCGGTCGCCGCGTTCACCAGCCCGAGGACGACGAGTACCGCACCGCTCGCCATTCGACCCACGCCGATCGCCCGGCTTCCGGCGCCGCCCGACCGGCCTCGCACGACTGCGGACGCGAGCAATGCGTAGGCCACGTCCGTGCAGGCGGCGATCGCGACGAACCCGGCGCCGAGCAGGAGCACCTGGGGCAATGCGCGCGCCATGGGGTCGATGAACTGCGGCAGGAAGGCGGCGAAGAAGAGCGTCGTCTTCGGGTTGAACAGCGCCACCAGCAGGCCATCGGACCAAAGCCGGCGAGGCGACGGTCGATCGGCCGGCAACGGGACCGAGAGCTTCGGCTGACCACCTGAAGCCCGGAATCGCTCCCGCCCACCCGGCCGCCCGCCCGAGGCCCGGTAACGATCCTGCCATCCCGGCCGCCCGCCCGAGGCCCGGCAACGATCCTGCCATCCCGAGCGCAGCAGCCGCACCCCGATCCAGACCAGCCAGGCACAGCCGGCCCACTTGACGATCAGGAACGCCGCGTCCGACACAGCGAACAACGCCGCCAGCCCGAGCGCCGCGCCCATGGCGTTCATGGCGTTGCCACACGCCACGCCGGCGACCGACGCCAGCCCCGCGCGACGCCCCTGCGCAAGCGTCCGGCCGACGATGTCGACGACGCCCGGCCCCGGCGCCACCGCCAGCACCAGGCTCGCCGCGACGAAGCTCGACAACCCGGCCAGGTGCATTGCTCACACCCCCACGGCGCGCCGCAGGTCGAGCGTGAACGGAAAATCCGGGTTGCGCACCTCTTTCGGCACGTTCATGCTGCCCGGCGTGTGGCCGGTGCGGAAGAACCGGCCCAGGCGGCGGGCTTCCGCTTCCAGCACGTTGACCGGGAAGGTGTCGTAGTTGCGCCCGCCGGGATGGGCGACGTGGTATTGGCAGCCGCCCATCGATCGCCCCATCCAGGCGTCGACCAGGTCGACTACCAGCGGCGCCTGCACCGGGATGCTCGGGTGCAGCGCCGACGGCGGGTTCCAGGCCCGATACCTCACTGCACCGACGTACTCGCCCACCTTGCCGGTCGGCTGCATCGGGATCTGCCGGCCGTTGCAGGTCAGCACATGGCGGTCGCCGACCAGGCCGGTGGCACGCAGCTGGATGCGCTCGACCGACGAATCGACGAAGCGCGCCGTGCCGCCGACCGCACCCTCCTCGCCCATCACGTGCCAGGGCTCGAGCGCCAGGCGCAGCTCCACCTCCACACCCATGGCCGCGAAATCGCCGAGTCGCGGGAAGCGGAAGTTGAGGTGCGGCGCGAACCAGTCGAGCTGCACCGGGTAGCCGGCACCGGCCAGCTCGTCGCAGACATCGGCCAGGTCCTGCCAGATGAAGTGCGGCAGCATGAAGCGGTCGTGCAGCTCGGTGCCCCAGCGCTTGAGCGTCTCCGGGCGGTACGGCGTCTTCCAGAAGCGCGAGACGAGCGCCCGCATCAAGAGCTGCTGCGTAAGGCTCATGCGTGCATGCGGCGGCATCTCGAAGGCGCGCATCTCGAGCAAGCCCAGCCGCCCGGTCGGGCCGTCGGGCGAATAGAGCTTGTCGATGCAGAACTCGGCGCGGTGGGTGTTGCCCGAGACGTCGATCAGCAGGTTGCGCAGCAGCCGGTCGACCAGCCAGGGAGCGACCGGGCCCTTCTCGCTGCCGACTCCTTCGGCCGTGAGGCGCTTCAGCTCCGCAAAGGCGATCTCGATCTCGTAGACCGAATCGTTGCGCGCCTCGTCGACGCGCGGCGCCTGGCTGGTCGGCCCGACGAAGAGGCCGGAGAACAGGTAGCTGAGGGCCGGGTGGTTGTGCCAGTAGCCGACCATGCTGCAGAGCAGGTCGGGCCGACGCAGGAACGGCGAATCGGCCACCGTGGCGCCGCCGAGCACGAAGTGGTTGCCGCCGCCGGTGCCGGTGTGGCGGCCGTCGAGCATGAACTTCTCGGTCGAGAGCCGCGTCTCGTGGGCCGACTGGTAGAGGTGGGTCGCCTGCTCGACGAGCTCGCCCCAGCTGTGCGCCGGGTGGATGTTGACCTCGATGACACCCGGGTCGGGGG
>CAXTDH010000350.1:0-4337 GCA_964242405.1 uncultured Rhizobacter sp.
GGCTAGAAGTAGAGCTTGTGGCGCACAACGAGGACATTTCGGCCGAGGGCCTTCGGACGCTGTTAGTACAGCGGCAGTCCGCGCACGCGCTGTTCAGCTACCCGCGTTCGCTAATGACACCTACCGAGCGCGAGGCCAGCCTCGACATAGTGGTGCTCAACGCCTTCGCTGGCTATGCCATCGTGTGCAACAGCCGCGCTGCCGAGGCGCTGCCCGCCTACGACGAGCAGGGTGGCTGGGGCAGATTCGGGCACATCTGCACCGCGATGCTGGTGCTGCATGCCGGCGGCTGCAAGCTGGTGCCCGAAGACGACGGTGCATGCGAGTTTCTGCTCCACATGCTGGACATCCACTCGGCCACTTCGGTCGGTGGGGATGAGCAGGCCGCGATAGCCCGGCTGCGCCAGACCGCGACACCCAGCAACAAGGCAGGACTGGAACTCCTCGATTCCCTGGTGAAAGACGAGAAGGAGCCCTGGGTGGCCATCGTAACCACGCCCACCTGGGCGTTGGCGATGGTCGAAAAGCGCAGCATCCGCCCGGTGATCGACCAGCGCGCCTTGTTGACGTTGCTGGACGATGCGACCGCCAACGGCCGGCGCCCCGACCTGGCCGCGCTCCGGCGCAGGCTGGAGCTGCGCAACGCGATGAATCTCTGCGTCGTGCCGGGTACCCCCGTGGACGAGGTCGACGCATTGACGATGCGCCTGGCGTCAGTGGGCCTGTTCGTTGCCGAATGCATCTGGGCGCAGGACCGCGAAGCCGGAAAGTGGATCCGCAAGCGATGGAGCGACACGGCCGCCGAGGGGCGTGGCGAGCAGGTGCTGCTGCCGGTGTTCATGGGAGCGTTTCGCCGCTCGTGCTCCTACGTGACCGCGGACGACCATGGATCGCGCTACTTTGGCACGCGCTGGGACGACGAGTGCCCATCCGCGCTCGGCCTGCATCATCGGTGGCGGCGCGCGCAGATGGACTACGAACGCGCTCTGGCCGACCTGCCCGAGCTGCAGCGCCGCCACGGCGCCGAGCCCGACGCCGCCATCGGCGAGCTGGTACTGCGCGCGCGCTGCCATGCCGAGATCGACAACTTTCACGACGCCTCGCGCCTGATGGCCGAAGCGCTGCGGCGCTTCGGCCCGGCCCTGGTCGCCCCGCCGGCGGCAGCGCCGAAGGGGTCCTGAGCGGCATGCTGCTGCGCTGCGAAGGCCTGTCGATGCGCCACGTGGCGCTGTCCGGCCGCGCCGTCCAGGCGCTTCAGGACGTCAGCCTTGAGCTGCGCGCCGGCGGCCTGCTCTCGGTGGTGGGGCCTTCGGGTTCCGGCAAGTCAACACTGCTGAACCTCATCGCCGGCGTGATGCGGCCAACGCAGGGACAGGTGCGCTTCTACACGCCACAGCCGCCGCGCCTGGGCTACGTGCTGCAGAGCAATGCTCTGTTCCCGTGGCTCACCGTGCGACGCAACCTGGCCTATGCGCTGGATCTGCAGCGCGTGCCGCGCGCCAGCGCCGACGTGCAGGCCGAGCAGCTGTGCCGCCAGCTCGGGCTGGCGCCGAAGGACTACTTGGACAAGCTGCCGCGCGAGCTGTCCGGCGGCGAACAGCGCCGGGTGGCGATCGGCATGGCGCTGGCGCCGCAGCCCGACCTACTGCTGCTGGACGAACCCGGCTCCGCGCTCGACTACGAGGCGCGATGGGCGATTCAGCTGCTGGTGCAGGACATCACCCAGCAGCGCGGCTTGGCGGTCGTGTGCGTGACGCACGACCTTGAGGAAGCCGTATTCCTCGGCGACGAGGTGCTGGTGCTTCGGGAAGGCCGCGTCGCCGACCGCATCGCCATCGGCCTGCCGCGGCCGCGGCCGAATGTATTGAGGGCGGCGCCGGAGTTCAACGCCCTGCGGCACCGCCTGATGAGCCCGCATGCGGCCTGAAGGCATGCGTGGGCCGCCGGCGTGGCTGCCCGCCGTCGTGCTGCTGGCGCTGTGGGAAGCGGCCGGGCGCCTTTGGGCCGCGCCGCTGCTGCTGCCGTGGCCGTCGTACATAGTGCTTGTGTCGGTGCCCAGCCTGGCGCTGTTTGGCGGCGCAGCGCAGCCCGACTGGGTGGTCGCCGTCCAGGTCGTGGCAGCCCAGCTGGCCACCACAACGTGGCGGCTGGTCGTGGGACTGGCGCTCGGGTCAGCGGCCGGCGGTCTGCTCGGCACCGCCGCCTACGGGCTCGGCCGCCACTGCGCTGGGGGACCGCTGCTGCTGGCAGTAATGCGCAGCCTGCCGCTGTTCGGCCTGATCCCGCTGTTCGTGCTCTGGTTCGGAGGGCGCGAGAGCGGCGTGTGGGCCTACATCGCGTTCTCCACCGCGGTGGTCGTCGGCACGGGCACGCAGCATGCGCTGGCAAACGTGCCGCGGGACTGGCTGCTACAGGCCCGGCTGCTCGAGGCCGGCCCAGTGCAGCGCCTGCACACCGTGATGCTGCCGGCCATCGTGCCCGAGTTGAAGGGCACCGCGCGCAATGCGCTGGGGCTCGGCTGGGCGTTCTCGCTCGGGGCCGAGTACACCGGCTCGGCCGACGGCCTGGGCCACCTGGTGTACCTGTCCTACACCTTCGCCGACATGGGTAAGATCGCCGCGCTGGCCGGCGTCTATGGCGCTAGCGGGCTGGCGGTCTTCTCGGCGTGCAAGCGCTGGTCCGACCGCATCGCCCTGTGGTCGCTGCCCCCTGGCTTGAAATGAACAACATGACGAAGCGGACGCGCGTGCTCGTGCTGACTCTCCTGCTGCTGGCAGTGGGGACGGGGCTCGTGTGGGACGCGCGGCGCAAGGCTGCGGTGCCGCCCGCGCCGGTGGAGGCGTCGACGGTGCGGGTGGTGACGTTCGGCATGCTGCCTTACGGCGATCACACCTACGCGATCATCGGCGCCAAGCAGGGCTGGTTCCGCGAAGTGGGCATCGACCTTCAGTACCGCGCGATCAAGGTCGAGGAGATCGTGCCGCTGCTAAAGAACCGCAGCCTGGATGTCGTGTCCACACCGCCCGGCATCCTGTTCTCGGCGCACGACAACGCGCCCAACCTAGTCAGCTTCGTCTTTGGCGACATCTTCCAGGGCTACGCCGTGCTCGCGCGTCCGGACCTGGGCCTGCGTAGCTTGGCCGAGTTCGTCGCCGAAGGCAAGCTGCCGGAGCAGGCGCTAGCGGCCGTCGTGGCGCAGATGCGCGGCAAGACCTTTGCGTACCCGTCCGAGGCGGCGATCCAGCCCTTCATCGACCTGGTGCTGGACAAGGGCGGGCTGCTCCGCTCAGACATCCGGCAGCTGGTGCTCGACGATCCGCTCACGGTCAACGCCATGCGCAAGAGGCAGGCTGACCTGCAGGTGGGCGGCGTGCCTTCGCGCCTCGTGCTCGAGCGCGAAGGGTTCAAGGTGCTGGTGTCCTCGATCGACCTCGCGCGCATGGCACGCCCAACTGCATCCTCGAAGGAATTGGCCAGCGTGCTGCAGAACGGCTGGGGCACAACGCGCGAGTTTTACGACACGCGCCACGACGACGTGCTGCGCCTGGCCGGCGTCAACGACAGGATCATGCAGGCCATAAAGGACCAGCCCGGCAACGCGCTGGCGATCCACATGCCCTACCTCAGCGAGGTTTCCGGCCAGCAGTTCACCGCGGCCGACGGCAAGGTCATCTACAACTCGCTGGACCCGTTCAGGACCTTTGAAGAGCAAAAGGAGTGGTTCCACGACCTCAACAGCCCGCTTTTCTACGTGTACGTCAACGGCGCCATCCTAGAGAACTTCGTCTCGCAGGGCGTCTTCAAGAACAAACCGCCGACGGTGGAAGCCGTGATCTTGGCCGACGACGTCTATCGCGAGCTCGAGCGGCTGCGCGCCGAGGCGGCCGAGGCGCTGCGCACCGTCGAGGCGCGTGGCCCGCAGGCGCAGCAGTCGCGCAGATACACCGAGGCCCGCCATCACTTCCAGATCTTCAACTTCTTCGACGCGGCCCGCTTGGCGCGAGAAGCGCTGAAGGAGCGTTGACATGCAGGCCGGCACCGTGCGTAGCGCGGGCGCGTTTCTATGGTGTGGGGCACCGCTGGCCGCCGTCGTGGCGGCATGGCAGTTGCTGTCGCTTCTCCTAGGCGCAGACGTGCTGCCAGGCCCCGTGGAAGTGGTGCGGCTATGGGCCACTCACGCGCTGGACGACGCGGTGATCCGGTCGCAAGGGGGCGGCAGCCACGGCTTCCTTCCGCACGTGATTCTGACGATGCTGCGGGTGGCAGCCGGCACGGCCGCCGGCACCGTCGTCGGCGTCGGCATGGGCGCCGCGCTGTTCCATTGGCCGGCGTGGCGG
>CAXTDH010000351.1:0-4333 GCA_964242405.1 uncultured Rhizobacter sp.
GTGGTGTTGTTCGCCGCGGTGACCGCAACCCGCGAGGCCCGCTCCCGCGAGTTCGCGGTGATGCGGGCGCTGGGCGCCAGCGGCCGGCTGCTCGGCCAGGTGCAGCGGGCGGAACTGCTCGGCATCGGCGCGCTCGCCGGCTTGCTCGCATCGACCGCGGCAATGGCGGTCGGCTGGGCGCTCGCCCATTATGTCTTCGAATTCCCCTGGAGCGCCTCGCCGTGGGTGCCGCTCGCCGGCTCGGCAGCCGGCGCTCTGCTGTCGCTCGCGGCCGGCTGGTGGGGCCTGCGCGAAGTGCTGCGCCGGCCGGTGGTTCAGACCCTGCGCCAGGCAGCGGACGTCTGAACGCGTCTCACGCCCGGCCGCCGACCGTTCAGTGCAGGCGCTCGATCAGCCCCATTTCCTCGCTGGCCATCAGGCCCTCGATGTCCATCAGGATCAGCATGCGCTCGTGGCCCTCGGTCTTCAGGCTGCCGATGCCGGTGATGAAGCTGGTGTCGACCGCGGAGTTCATCTCGGGGGCCGGCTTGATGGTGTCCTTGTCGAGGGCCAGCACGTCCGAGACCGAATCGACGACCGCGCCCACCACCCGGCCGCGCACGTTGAGCACGATGACGACCGTGAAGTCGTTGTAGTCGGCGGTGTCGCAACCGAGTTTCAGGCGCAGGTCGACGATCGGCACGATCACGCCGCGCAGGTTGACGACGCCCTTGATGAAGCCCGGCGCATTGGCGATGCGGGTGGGCTGCTCGTAGGAGCGGATCTCCTGTACCTTCAGGATGTCGATCCCGTACTCCTCCGCGCCAAGGCGAAAGGTCAGGAATTCGCCGCCGATCGACGCGGCCGCGGCGTTGCGCGCGGCTTCGTGCTTGGCGATCTGGCGGGCGTCGCTCATCATGTCCATGGTGTGATCCGTTCAGGGTGGGGAGTGACGGCCATGGCGGCACGTCGCTGCTGGTTTATCGGTGTGATGGGGTGCAACTGAAGCCTTCGGGGCCGAAGATGCCGGGTCGGCGGATGGCAGTCGCTCGCCGTCGTCACCTTCTTGCATCGTTCAGAAGCTGGTCCAGTCGTCGCTGCCGGTACCTTCGGCGGCTGCCGGCGAGCTGCTGGCCGAGGCTGGCGGCGCTGCAGCGGCGCGTCCCGTCGAGGTCGCACCGAAGCTCGGGCGGACGATGTTTTTCGCCCGGTTCGGTGAACGGCGATCGACCGCGGCTGATGCTAATGTCGACCCCGACGCCGACGCCGATGCCGATGCCGCCGACGCCGCCCGGCTGGTCGTGCCGGCCCGCGCCGCTGACGGCATCGCTGCTGCAGCGGCTGTCGATGGCCGCGGCGCCGCCGGTGAAGCCGATGCCTTGAACGACGCCTTGACCTGCGCCGTCGCCGCAAACGCCGGCGAGCCTTGCCCGGTGGCCAGCGTGAACACCGCCACCGTCTGCACCAGTTGCTGCGCCTGCACTTTCAGGCTCTCGGCGGCAGCGGCGCTTTCTTCGACCAGCGCCGCGTTCTGCTGCGTCGCCTGGTCCATCTGGGTGACGGCCGAGCCGATCTGCGCCACGCCGGCGTTCTGCTCGGTACTCGCCGCGTCGATCTCGCCCATGATGTCGGTCACCCGGCGAATCGACGCCACCACCTCGGTCATCGTCGCCCCGGCCTCGTCGACGAGCGCCGTGCCCTGGTCGACGCGTTCGACGCTGGCGTTGATCAGTTGCTTGATCTCCTTCGCTGCCTCGGCGCTGCGCTGCGCCAGGCTGCGCACTTCGCTCGCCACCACGGCGAAGCCGCGGCCCTGCTCGCCCGCCCGGGCCGCCTCCACCGCGGCGTTGAGCGCCAGGATGTTGGTCTGGAAGGCGATGCCATCGATGACGCTGATGATGTCGGCGATGCGCTTGGAAGAATCGTTGATGCCCTTCATCGTGTCGACGACCCGGCCGACCACGTCGCCGCCCTTGATCGCGACCGTGCTCGCGCCGAGGGCCAGCTGGTTGGCCTGGCGGGCGTTGTCGGCGTTCTGGCGCACCGTGCCGCCGAGCGCGTTCATCGAGGCCGAGGTCGCCTGCAGCGTGCTCGCCTGCTCGTCGGTGCGCTGGCTCAGATCCTGGTTGCCCTGGGCGATCTGGGCGCTCGCCGTGGCCACGCTCTCGGCATTGCTGCGCACGCCCTGAACGATGCCGGAGAGGCTCTTCTGCATGTCCGACAGGGCCTGCAGCAGCTGCCCGACCTCGTCCTTGCCGCGCGCCGGCAACTCGACCGTCAGGTCACCGGCGGCCATTCGCCGGGCGGCATCGGCGCCCTGGCGAATCGGCCGGACCAGGTTGCGGATCATCGTCATGCCGAACCAGAGCGCGCCACCGGACACCAGCACCGCGGCGACGATCGAGCTCGTCCGAGCGAAGGCGTTGGCGGCCAGGCCGGCCTCGACCTTGCGCGCCGCGAGGCCATCCTCGGCGGCTTTGAGTTCGGTCAGCGCCGCGAAGCTGCGGTCGGCGTTGTCCTTGACCTCGGCCTTGTTGATCTCACCACCCCGCTTGACGTCGCCGCCCTCGATCGCCTCGACCTGGTGTTCCATGCCCTTGCGCATCTTGCCGTAGGCGTCGCTCAGCTTGTCGACGGTGGTCTGCATGCTCGGGTCGACAGTCGACTTCAGACTGGCGAGCAACTGGTCGACCTTGTTGAATCGGGTCGCGTTTTCAGCCTTCCAGCCGCCGATGGACGCGGCGTCGCCGATCGCGATCATGCGCAGGATGTTGACGTCCACCCGCGTCAGCAGGCCGTCCACCTCGGAGACGATCGACGCCACCCGGTAGTCGCTTTCATAGAGGCTGGTCGCGCGCGTCGACGTGGTCGCCTGGCTCGCGAGCAGGAAAGCGCTCAGTGCGCCGAACGACGCGATGATCGCGACGACGAAGGCGAGAAATTTCTGTTGGACTGTCCAGTGGTTCATGGCGTTTCTCGTGAGGCAGGTAAGGGCGGGTCGTGGCGGTCGGCGGCTTCAGTGACGGGCGCGCCGCACCAGGCTGCCGACATCGAGGATCAACGCGACGCGGCCATCGCCCATGATGGTCGCCCCCGAGATGTCGTTGACGCGCCGGTAGTTGGCCTCCATGTTCTTGACCACGACCTGCTGCTGGCCGAGCAGCTGGTCGACCAGCAGCGCCACCCGGCCGCCTTCGGCTTCGGCGACGACCATGATCCCGCCGACGTTGTCGAAATCGAAGCGCGGCACGCCGAACACCTGCTCCAGGTCGAGCACCGGCATGTACTCGTCGCGCACCTCGATCACCCGGCCCGAGCCGCCGATCGTCCGGATCTTGTCGGGCTGCACCTGGAACGATTCGATCACGGAGGAGAGCGGCAGGATGTAGACCTCGTCGCCCACACCGACCGACATGCCGTCCATGATGGCGAGCGTCAGCGGCAGCCGCACCTTGACGCTCATGCCGTAGCCCTCGGCCGAATCGATCTCGACCGTGCCGCCTAATGCCGTGATGTTCTTCTTCACCACGTCCATGCCGACACCGCGGCCGGAGACGTCGGTCACCACTTCGGCGGTCGAGAAACCGGGCGCGAAGATCAGGCTGAAGACCTCCGTGTCGGTCATCGAATCGGGTGCGTCGAGGCCGCGCTCGCGCGCCTTCTTGAGCAGCTTGTCGCGTGACAGGCCCTTGCCGTCGTCGCGCACTTCGATCAGGATCGAGCCGCCCTGATGCGATGCCGCGAGCGTGATGGTGCCGTGCTCGGACTTGCCCTTGGCGATGCGCTCGGCCGGCGTCTCGATGCCGTGGTCGCAGCTGTTGCGCACCAGGTGGGTCAGCGGGTCGGTGATCTTCTCGACCAGGCCCTTGTCGAGCTCGGTCGACTCGCCCTGGGTCACGAATTCGACTTTTTTCCCGAGCTTGGCGGCCAGGTCGCGCAGCATCCGCGGGAAGCGGGAAAACACCATCGACATCGGAATCATCCGGATCGACATCACCGACTCTTGCAGGTCGCGGGTGTTGCGGTCGAGGTCGGCGAGGCCGGCGGTGAGCTGCTGATAGAGCCCCGGGTCGATCTGCTTGCTGTTTTGGGCCAGCATCGCCTGGGTGATGACGAGTTCGCCGACGAGGTTGATGAGCTGGTCGACCTTCTCGACCGAGACCCGCAAGGTCGACGATTCGAGCGCCGCGGCGGGCGCTTTTTCAGCCTTAGCGGTAGTCCGCGCGGCCGGCTTGTCGGCCAGGCCGGCGTCACCGGCAGCGGACGCCGCGGCGAGCGTTGCAGCAGTTTCCCCGTTGGCAGAAGCGCCGTGCTCGCCCGGGGCGCCTGGGGCGCCGCTGAAGAAGCCGTAGCC
>CAXTDH010000352.1:0-4329 GCA_964242405.1 uncultured Rhizobacter sp.
TCTCGCTGCTGCTTGAAGGCGGCTTCTCGTACGAGGACAGCACAGGCGCCACTGGCGAGATGCAGACGGGTTCGGTCGAATGGATGCAGGCCGGCAACGGCGTGTGGCACACCGGCTACGGCATCGGCGAGCGCATCAACGGCTATCAACTATGGGTCGCGTTGCCGCCGGCGCTCGAGAATGCGCCTTCGAGCAGCCGCTATCTCGGCGCAGAGCATTTTTCGCAGCACGGGCCGGCCCGCGTCCTGCTGGGCGCGCTCGGCGATGTCAGCAGCCCGATTCCGGCCCCGTCGTCTATCAATTACCTGGACGTTCGGCTGCGCGCCGGCGAGGTCTGGCGCTACCAGCCGCCTGCCGGCCACGATGTCGCCTGGATCGCCGTGCACCAGGGCAGGGTGATGACGCCCGACACGGTCTCCGCCGGCGAGCTGGTGGTGTTCGAGGAATCGACGGGCGAACTTCACTTCCGTGCCGAAGGCGAGGCCTCGTTCGTGCTCGGTTCGGCCATCAAGCACCCGCACGATCTCGTGCTCGGTCACTATTCGGTCCATACCAGCAGCGGCGCCCTCGAGCGTGGCGAGAACGGCATCCGCAGCATCGCGAACGACCTGCGCCGCGCCGGCAAGCTCTAGCCCGTCGGCGGACGCTTCCACGGTAAGGTCTGTTACCGCACAGACGAGCCGCTACTCGTCGACTAAGCTGGTGACTCCCCCTTCAGGTGGGCAAGCGATATCCAAGGCGGTGGCATGATGCACGACTTCCTGGTGAGAAACCACGATGAGCTGATCGAGCGTTGCCGGGTGAAAGTCGGTCGGCGGCCACGACGCCAGGCCACCGCCGAGCAGCTGGCCAATGGCGTCCCACTCTTTCTTGCGCAACTCGAGCGGACCCTTCTCGCAGTGGCCGACGGCGATGGCGCACTGACCTCGAAGATTTCCGGCGCGACAGGCGAAAGTTGGCTGGGGCCGTCGGAAATCAGCGTGGCTGCCAGTGAGCACGGAGAGTCGCTGTCGAAGCTTGGCTTCTCCGTCGACCAGGTGGTCCATGACTACGGCGACCTCTGCCAGGCGATCACCGAGCTGGCTATGGAGCAGAACGCGCCGTTCCCGATCGACCAGTTCCGGACGCTGAACCGATGTCTGGACAATGCCATCGCCGACGCTGTCGCCGCCTTCAGCGCGCAGCGCGACAAGGAAATGGCGGAGCACCTCTTGTTCGAACTGAACGAACGGGACGGGCTCCTCTTCAAGAAGCTGCACAACGCGCTGCAGATGGCGACCCTGTCGGTACAGGCCATGGAGATCGGCGGCCTGACGCTGGTCGGCGCCACCGGCTCGGTGCTCAAGGGGAGTCTTGCCGTCATGAATGGGCTGGTCGCCGGGTTCATCAACGAGGCGCACGCCCAAGACGTTGCCCGGAACCTGATCAGCATCTTTTCAGTGGCTGCTTTCGTCAGCGATGCCAAAGCTTCGGCCGAGCGGGAAGCGGACTTTCGCGATTGCCTGGTGGTGGTCGCGCCGATCGACCCGGTGCTGCGAGTCGAAGCCAACCGCGAACTGCTGTTGGGCGCTCTGGCCAGCCTGCTGGGCCATTTGTTCAGGCGCGAAAGCCGGCACATCGAGGTCAGGCTCACGGCCTTTGCCCGCGACGACCGGATCTTCATCGAGGTGGAGGACCAGTGCGGCGGAGCCGCCGAAGATTACCGTGAAAGCTTGACGGCCCCGATTTCCCGATACGGGGGCACCCGGGCGAGTCCGGAGCTGGGTTTGTCCATCGCCCGCCAGAGCATCGAGGCGGTCGCTGGAACGTTGACGGTCCGGGACCGGTTCGGCGAAGGTTGCGTATTCACCATCGAACTGGCGCGCTGCACGTTGGAGAGACGCAAGTAAGCGTCTGGTGCGAAGCCGGATCCTTACGGGTCTGAACGATACGCCCGACCAGGCGTGGAATCAGCGGAGATCGACGCGGCGCAGGCTTTGTCAGCTTGCCTTCTTCTCGGGCAGTAGCCGGTCGTATTCTTTCTTGACGACCGCATAGCATTCACAGGTTCGTTCTTCCAGGCCGGAGCGATTAAGCACGGTGATTCGACCGCGTGAGTAGGTGATCAGCCCGCTCTTCTGCAACTTGAGTGCGCCCTCGGTCACGCCTTCACGACGCACGCCCAGCATGTTGGCGATCAGCTCCTGCGTCATCACCAGGTCACTGCCGTCGAGCCGGTCGAGGCTGAGCAGCAACCAGCGGCAGAGCTGCTGATCGAGCGAGTGGTGGCGGTTGCACACCGCCGTTTGGGCCATTTGCGTGATGAGGGCCTGGGTGTAACGCAGCAACAGGTGCAGCACCGGCGCGCGGTTGAACTCCTGTTTGATCACCGCCGAACTCAGGCGAAAACCCAAACCGGCGCTCTGCACCACGGCGCGGCTGGGCGTCGATTCGCCGCCCATGAAAAGTGAAATGCCGACGAGGCCTTCGTTGCCGACCACCGCAATTTCAGCCGATGCGCCGTTCTCCATCACATAGAGCAGGGAGACGATCGCCGTGGTCGGAAAGTACACATGGGTCATGGTGCCGTTCGACTCGTACAGCACCTGGCCCAGCTTCAGCTCGACCGGTTCGAGTTGCCGGAGCCACCGCTCCCACTCGGCATCCGGCAGGGCAGCGAGAAGGCGGTTGCGCTTCGGATCGGCGGCATGGGGCATGGTCCCGACTCTCTGGATGGCAGACGAGGCTGCACATGCGCAGCGGCTGCTGCAAGGCCGTCAGTATAGGTAAAGCGCGAAAATCGTCCGTGCGCTAGCGCACCGATGGTCATTCGATGGCTTACCGCACAGCGCTTCGCCTCAACCTTCCACCCAGCCGCCGCCCAGCACCTTGTAGAGCGTCATCAGATTGCCCAGACCGATCATGCGGGTCGTGATCAGCGTTTGTTGTGCGCTATAGAACGACCGCTGCGCATCGAGCACCACCAGGTAGCTGTCGACGCCGAGCCGGAAGCGGGCCTGCGACAGGTTGTAGGTCGCTTCCGTGGCGTCGACGAGCGACTGCTGCGCGACCAGTTGCTCGACCAGCTGATCCCGCTTGACGAGGGCGTCGGCCACCTCCCGAAACGCCGTCTGGATGACCTTCTCGTATTGCGCGACGCCGGCGTCGCGTTCGATGTTGGACACGTCCAGGGCCGCCCGATTGGCGCCGCCGTCGAACAGCGGCAGGCTGATCGACGGCGCAAGCGCCCAGATCCCCGAACCTGCCTTGAACAGGCCGCCCAGCCCGGTGCTCGCCGTGCCGGCCGAGCCGGTCAAGGAGATGCGCGGAAAGAAGGCCGCTCGGGCCGCGCCGATGTTGGCGTTCAGGCCCTGCAATTGGTGCTCGGCCTGCAGGATGTCGGGCCGGCGGGTCAGCAGCTCCGACGGCAGACCGGCCGGAAGATCGCCCGGCGCGATGAAAGCGTCGTCGAGGCCGGGTTCGAGAACGTCGGCCGGCAGCGGCGCACCGACCATGAGTTGCAGCAGGTTGATGTCCTGCGCCACCAGGCTGGTGTAGCGGGCCAGATCGACCCGCGCGGTGTCGACGCTGGTCTGCAGCTGGCGCAACGTCAGCGCCGAGGCCGTGCCGACATCGACGCTGCGCTTGACCAGCTCGTAGGATGCCTGCTGGGCAGCCAGCGTCCGCCGGGCGAGCGCGAGGTGGTCGCGGTCGGCGGCAAGCGTCAGGTAGTCGAGGGCAACTTCGCCGACCAGGCTGATGTGCACCGCACGCCGCGCCTCTTCGGTCGCGAAGAACGTTTGCAGCGCCTGTTCGCGAAGGCTGCGGATGCGACCGAAGAAATCGAGTTCGAACGAGGTGATGCCGACGCTGAGCGCGGCGCTGCGCGAGACGCTGGATTGGCCCGTTGGAGACAACGACGACGGTGTGCGCTGCGCCGACTGCGTTCCGTCGAGGTCGATCGTCGGCAACAGCTCAGCGCTCTGGATGCGGTACTGCGCCCGTGAAGACTCGATGTTGAGCGCGGCGATTCGCAGGTCGCGGTTGCTGTCGAGCGCGAGTGCGATCAGGCGCTTGAGCTTCGGGTCGACGAACACCTGCCGCCAGCCGAGATCGGCTGTCACCACGGACGGCTCGAAGGCGGCTGATCCGGGCGACGAAGCGGCTCCCGCGGGGTAAGCCGCCGGGACGGGTGACGCCGGGCGCTCGTAGGCCGGCATCAGGCTGCAGGCGGAGGTCACCGCGGCGACGACCACGCCCAGCGCGACCGAACGCGCACCGCGGCGCGGGTCGCGGCTCATCTCGCGGCTTCTGTCGCGGCTCATGTCGCGGCTAATGTCGCAGCTCACG
>CAXTDH010000353.1:0-4323 GCA_964242405.1 uncultured Rhizobacter sp.
ACCGCGGTGGCAACGGCGCTGCAGGGGCTCCAGCTCGGCAAGGACGCGCGCATCGTCGTCGGGCCGACGCTCGAATGCACCGGTGTCGCCGGCGTCTGGGCGCTCGGTGACTGCGCGGCCGTGGCGACGAACGACGGTGTGCTGCCGCCGACCGCGCAGGTGGCGACGCAGCAAGCGGGCTACCTCGCCGCCGCCTTTCTTGTCGACACCTCTGTTGCGGACACCTCTGTTGCCGACACCCGCACGCCGGACGCTGGTGTCGCTCGGCGAACGCAACGCCGCGGCCGAATTGCCGAGCCTGCGGCCCGGCGGGCGCATGCGCTACGCGCGCGGCGCCCTGGCCAAGGGGCTCTACGCGCTGATGTTCCACCAGCACCGGGCAGGGCTGCACGGCTGGTGGCGCGCCGGCGCGCTGGCGCTGGCCGACCGCCTGCGCGGCCTGTCGCAACCCCCCATCAAGCTGCATTGAGCGGCGACGGCGTCGGCCCGCCTGCCGATTTATCGAGCTCTAAAAGGAATCGCTCCATGACATCGAACATCAAGACAGGCCGCGGTCGCACCGCCCGCCCCGCACGACCGGGCAGGCCGCAGGCCGACCGGGCGATCGACGCATCGGCCGCCAGCCGGTCGGCGGGCACCTCGAAACAGAAAGACGCCACATGAGCAGCCTCGACGGCAAGGTCGCCCTGGTGACCGGGGGTTCCAATGGCCTGGGCGCCGCCCAGGCGCGCGCCATCGTCGCGGCCGGTGGCCGGGTCCTGATCGGCGACCGGCTCGACGACGCCGGGCAGGCCCTGGCGCTCGAGCTGGGCGATGCCGCCCGCTACGTCCACCTCGACGTGACCTCGGAGGCCGACTGGCGGCAGGCGGTCGACACGGCGGTCGCGCACTTCGGCCGGCTCAACGTGCTGGTCAACAACGCCGGCATCGTCACCTTCGGGGCGCTCGGGGCGTACACCCGCGCGCAGTGGGAAGCGATCGTGGCCGTCAACCTCACCGGCCCGTTCCTCGGCATCGTCGCGGCGCGGGCCGCGCTGGTGGCGTCGGCGCCGTCGTCGATCGTCAACATCTCGTCGACCGCCGGCATGGTCGGCGGCGCCGAGGCCCACGGCTACAGCGCCTCCAAGTTCGGCCTGCGCGGCCTGACCAAGTCGGTCGCCCTGGAGCTGGGGGCCCTCAACGTGCGCTGCAACTCGGTTCACCCGGGGATCATCCGCACCGCGCGGACCGACGGGGTCGACGTCGATGTCCTGCTCGGGCCGATGCGGCGGATGGGCGAGGCCGCTGAAGTGGCCAATCTCGTCGTCTACCTGGCGAGCGACGACTCGAGCTTCTCGACCGGTAGCGAATTCATCGTCGACGGCGGCCAGCTGGCCGGAACGCCGGCTCCGCCGACGCCCAAGTGAGCGCGTGCCTGGAGACCGGAAGGGTCAGTGGGCGTGGCGGCGCACCCATTCGGCATAACGCTCCATCCAGCGAGTCATGAACTCCCGGCTGTCCGGGCCAATGCCGCCGTCGGCATCGAACAGGCCCTCCTTGACGTGGACGAAGGCCTCCGGCTGGGCGAGCGTGGGCACGTCCAGATAGGCCAGCACGTTGCGCAGGTGCTGCTGCGCCATGCACGTGCCGGCAGCGCCGATCGACGCGCCTATCACCCCTGCGGGCTTGCCGGCCCAGGCGTTCTTGCCGTAGGGCCGCGACGCATGGTCGATGGCGTTCTTCAATACGCCGGGGATCGAACGGTTGTATTCAGGCGTGACGAACAGCAGGCCCTGGGCTGCGGCGACTTCCGATTTCAGCCGCACGACCGGCTCGGCCAGGCTGGCATCGTCGTCCTGATCGTAGAGCGGCAGGTCGCCGATGGCAAGTTGGGTGAAGCTGAAGTCGGGTGGTGCCAGGCGGGCAAGCGCAGTGGCGAGCTGTCGGTTGAAGGACTCACGGCGAAGGCTGCCGACAATGACGGCGATTGCGTAATTGCTCATGACCAGAGGATCTTTCCAGTGAATAGAAGACAAGCCGAGCTTGGGTGACCCGGCACCTGCCGTCGGTGCGGTGGCGCACGTAAACCGGCTTATGTCATTCTGTCTGACGAGGCCACAAATCTCAGGTCGGTCGCGAGCGCTCGGAGCGGCCGGCCGCGCCTCGTGCGGGCGTCAGGGCTGCGCGGCCAGGAAGGCTGCGATGCTTTGCGCCTGTGGCGCGGTGATGCTCTTGGCCATCGGCCCCATGACGGCATGAGGCCGGGAATCGTCGGCATAGGCGGCCAGCTGCGATCGGGTGTAGTCGGCATGCTGACCGGCCAAGCGAGGAAACGGCGCCACGCCCTGGCCCTTGTCGCCGTGACAACTGCTGCACGGCCCTTGCGCATAGAGCGCCTTGCCCTCGGCCACCTCGGCGGTGCCGGACGACGGCAGCGCCTGCGCCGGCAGCGGCGGCAAGGAGGCGAAATGCGTGGCGAGGTTTTCGATCATCGGATCAGTCAGGCCAGCGGCGAGCGGCCACATGAAGGTGCGGCCGTTCGCATCGCCTCGCGCATGGCCGCGAAACGCCCGCAGTTGCTCGCTCAGGTAGGCCTGTTGCTGCCCCGCGAGCACCGGTGACCGCGCCGATTGGCTCGTGCCGTCCGGGCCATGACAGACCGAGCACATCGCTTGCCACTGCGCGGCCGTCTTGACCTCGGGCGGCGGTACGGCGCAGCCTGCGAAGCCGGTCAACGCCGCCGTCACGATGGCACGCAGACCGAGCCTGGCGGGCATCGCTTGGAAATGGGACAGAGCCTCTTTCATGATCGTCTCCTTCTCCCAATCGATGAGTCGCCGGCTAGGGTTGGGCATAGAACACGGCGAGTTGCGTGACCTCGACGGGCGACAGGCGGCGCGCCATGTTGCGCATCTGGGCATGGCTGTCGTTGCGGCGCGCGCCCGAGGCGAAGGCTCGCAACTGCGCGGCCGTGTAGTCGGCAGAAAGACCGTTCAGACGAGGCGCGCCCAGCTTGCGGTCGATGCCGCCATGACACGAGGCGCAAGGCGCGATGTTGCGCATCGGGTCGCCGACATGCACCAGCGCCGGCACGCCGAGGCCAGGCCTCGGCGCCGTCGAGTCGGCATCGGCCGCTGCCGCCGCCGCCGTCGCCGTCGCCGAATAATGAGCCGCGAGCTGGGTCATCTCCCGCGGCGACAGGTTGCGGGCCATGGCCTGCATCACGAGATTGGGACGATCACCGCGCTGGAAGTCCGTGAGCTGCTTGACGACCACCTCCGGCTGCAGACCGGTCAGCCGCGGGGCATGCGCCTGGCGCGAACCGGCGGCGCCGTGGCACATCGTGCACTTGTTACGGTCGAAGGTGGCGCCGTGGATGGCGTCTTCCGCCGTGGCCGGGCGTTGCATCGACCGGGCCAGCACCACGCCGGTGCTGCGTCGCTCGGCGGGCCGTGCGGCCTGTGGCTCACCGCCCGCATCCGGGGCGCCCGCCACGCCCGCCGCACGGCAGACGGTCGCCCAGAACCCGGTGACATCCGGATCGCGCTGCCCCGGCATCCAGACGAAGCCGGTCAGCGCTGCGGCGAGGGTCACGCCGGCGAGGGCCAGCAGATGCCAGCGCAATGCCGAGCGGCTCGAAGGCGGGCGCTCGGGCTGCGGGCGGTCGGGCTCTGGCATCACCGCATCCCGCCCGCGCCGATCGGGATGACCGGCACCGATGCTGCCTTCAGGTTCGCCAGCGTGAGGATGGGCACGCCGTAGTTGACGGCGGTCAACGCGACCATCAGGCCGACCCAGAGGCCGAAGCCGTTGAGCGCCCGAGGCACCGCGGCCGGCGTGTGGACCGCGATGCTGAAGCCGAACGGCTCGACTCCGGCGGCCGACCTGCGTGCCGTGGCGAGGGTGAGGACGAACAGCGCCGCCGACGCCGAAAGCACGAAGCCGCCGAGCGTCGAAGCCACGACGGGCCAGGCCTGCGCCGCGAGCGCCGGTTCGGTGTAGTCGAAATAGGACATCCGCCGCGGCATGCCCAGCAGCCCGACCCAATGCCACGGCGCGGTCAGCACGATCATGCCGACGAACCACGTCCAGAGCTGCGCCTTGATCAGCCGCTGCGACAACACCGCGCCGCGCAGCAGTTGCGGCCAGAGCTCGTAGGCCACCATGAAGTACATGATGACGATGGCGCCGCCGAAGATCAGGTGGAAGTGGCCGGTGACCCACTGCGTGTTGTGGATCGTCGCGTTCAGCTTGTAGTTCATGTTGACGAGGCCGCCGGCGCCGCCGAAGCCGAGCATCACGAACGAGAAGGTCAGCGCCACCATCATCGGCCGGTCCCACGGC
>CAXTDH010000354.1:0-4320 GCA_964242405.1 uncultured Rhizobacter sp.
GCCGTCGTAGGTGCTCTGCGTCAGGGTCAGGATGCGCGGCTTGACGGTCTTCGGGTCGATGCCGGCAAGCAGCGGGTTCTCGGAGATCTTGCGCTGAATCGACTCGACCGAAAACTCCTCCTGCGGAATCGGGCCGATGATGCCGTACTGGTTGCGCGTCGGCCGCATGAAGACCGGCACGGCCCCCGTCATGATGATCGCGTGCAGCACCGACACATGGCAGTTGCGGTCGACCACCACCACGTCGCCCGGCGCCACCGCGTGGTGCCAGACCATCTTGTTCGACGTGCTCGTGCCGTTGGTGACGAAGAAGCAGTGGTCGGCGTTGAAGATCCGCGCCGCGTTGCGCTCGCTCTGCGCGATCGGGCCGGTGTGGTCGAGCAGCTGGCCGAGTTCGTCGACCGAATTGCAGACGTCGGCGCGCAGCATGTTCTCGCCGAAGAACTGGTGGAACATCCGGCCTACCGGGCTCTTCAGGAAGGCGACGCCGCCGGAATGGCCGGGGCAGTGCCAGGAATAGGAGCCGTCCTGCGCGTAGTCGACGAGCGCTCGGAAGAACGGCGGCGCCAGGCCGTCGAGGTAGGCCTTCGCTTCACGGATGATGTGCCGGGCCACGAATTCCGGCGTGTCCTCGAACATGTGGATGAAACCGTGCAGCTCGCGCAGGATGTCGTTCGGCAGGTGCTGCGAGGTGCGGGTTTCGCCGTAGAGGTAGATCGGGATCTCGGCGTTCTTGAAGCGGATTTCCTCGATGAACTTGCGCAGCTTCAGCACCGCCGGGTCGAGGTCCGGCCCGCCGGCGAATTCCTCGTCGTCGATCGACAAAATGAACGCGCTGGCCCGGCTCTGCTGCTGCGCGAACTGGCTCAGATCGCCGTAACTGGTCGTGCCGATGACCTCGAAGCCCTCCTTGACGATCGCGTCGGCGAGCGCCCGGATGCCGAGGCCGGAGGTGTTTTCGGAACGGTAGTCTTCGTCGATGATGACGATCGGGAACTGGAAACGCAGCATGGGCGTGGCCTTGGGTCTGGTGAGGCGCGAGGAGGGGTCGGGCGGCTTGCCGACCCGCGACGCGCGAAGTGTAGGACGCTTCACCTGGGAGCGCCGCAGCAGGGTGCTCGGGTCACGCGGCTACACTGCCGGGCATGCTTATTCCGCGCAGCTTCACGCATTGCAAGGCCTGTGGCGGCACGGTCGTCTACCAGATTCCAGCCGATGACAACCGGGAACGGGCAACCTGCACGGTCTGCGGCAGCGTCTTCTACGAAAACCCCCTGAACGTCGTCGGCACCGTGCCGGTATGGGGCGATCAGGTGCTGCTGTGCCGGCGCAACATCGAGCCGCGCTACGGCTACTGGACGCTGCCGGCCGGGTTCATGGAGCTGGGCGAATCGGTCGAAGAAGGCGCCGCCCGAGAAACCGACGAAGAGGCCGGCTGCCACTTCGAACTCGACGGCATCTTCACCGTGCTGAGCGTCAAGCGGGTCGGGCAGGTGCACGTCTACTTCCGGGCACGCTTGCTGGACACGGTGTTCGCGCCAGGCCCGGAGACGATCGAGGCGCAACTCTTCACCGAAGCCGAGATTCCGTGGGAGGAGCTGGCCTTTCGCACCGTGCGACAGACGCTGGAGCACTATTTCGAGGATCGCCGCGCCGGCCGCTTCGAGGTGCACGTCGCGGACATCGCCTGACGGGCGGATTCGAGGTCGTCTGACTAGCGCGCCCGGCGCTTCTTCTCTTGTATAGGCGAGAAGGTCAGCTCGGCGCGTCTTCGGCGGCCGTCGAATTCGGGGCGTGAGCCGGCTCGGTCGCAGAGCCTTGCTCGCTGACCCACGGACCGGTCAGGCCATCGATGCCGCTGGCCCAGAGGCGCGTCGCGTCGGCATCGTCGACCACGCCTTCGCCGAAGACCCGCAACGACAGCCCGTGCAGCATGGCGACGACGCCGTCGGCGAACAGGCCGCGGTCCGGGTCGGCCGCCACGCCGCGGCTGATCGCCGCATCCAGTTTGACGTAGTCGACGCCCGCTTCGAACAGCCGGTCGAGCCGGCCGTGGCGCGCACCGGCGTGTTCGATGCCGAACCGGGCACCGGTCGGGCGGACCTGCCGCGCCAGCTCGCGCATCAGTTCGAACTGTTCGTCGTCAGCCGGTTCGGCCAGCTCCAGCCACATCAGCCGGGCCGCTGCGGGTGCGGCCTGCAGCCGGCTGCGCAGGCGGGCGGCAAAACCACTGTCCAGCAACGAGGCGGGCGCGATGTCGATGCTGCGGGGCGACCCGTCGGCAGCACTCGCGGCGAGTGCCAGCTCCAGCCCGCGCTCGTCGATGGCACTGTTGAGCCGGCTCCGGGCGGCGAACGGCAACCAGCTGGCAGCCGTCTCGAAAGGGCCGCCGGGCGCCAGTTGCAGCCGCAACGGGCTTTCCAGGTGTACGAGCGCGCCCGTGGCATCGACCAGCGGATGGCGCCCGAGCTGCACCCGTCCGGCATCGAGCGCCTGTCGGACCCTTTGATGCCAGCCGCGTTCGCCGATGCCGGCCCAGGCCTCGTTACCGGGCGCACCGGCGCTCATCACGCTGAACGGGCCTTCGCTCTCGGCTCGGGCCAGCGCCATGTCGGCGTCTGCCAGCAGCTCGGCGACCCGCGCGCCCCGCCGGACCTCGACCGCACCGGCCACCACCGCCCCGCGCGGATGGAAGATCGGCAACCGGGCCCGCAACACGTTGACCAGGGCATCGGCACTCTGCTCGGCCACCCCGCCCTCCGGCAGCACGAGCGCGAAGTCGCCCCCGTTCAGTCGCCCGGCAACGGCGCCAGCCACTTGCGACGCATAGGCCTGCAGCACTTCGGCGATCGTCAGCAACAGGCGGTCGACCGCCTCCCGGCCGATCGCCCGGTTCAGCTCGACCAGCCCCAGCACGCGCAGCAGCACCAGGCCGCTGGCGGCGGTCACGTCCTGTCGAATCAACGCGGCGTCGAGTTGGGCCATGAGGTGACGCCGGTTCGACAGGCCGGTCAACGGGTCGGCGCTGGCTTGCCGGCGCAGCGTTTCGACCTGCGCGGCTTGCGCCTCGAACACGTTGCGCAGCCGCACCACCATCGAATTCATCGCCCGTGTCAGGTGGCGCAGCTCGAGCGTCTTCGGCTCGGGCAGGGTGAGGTAATCGCCGCGCTCCAAGGCCTCGGCCTGGGCGACAGCGGCGAGCAGGCGGCGGCGAATGGCGCGGACCTGGAAGGCCGCCAGGCCGCCGGCGACGATGCCGAGCAGCGCCAGGCCGGCCGCCACCTGCAGGCTGCCGGCCCAGAGTTCGTCGTGGGCATCGTCCGTCTTGCCGACGACTTCCACCGTGCCGACCGCCCGCCGGCCGGCCATGACGGGCGCCACGCCCGGCTGGGATGCAATCGGCACCAGTGACACGAACCATCCGGGCGCGTGTCGCGGCGACGGCCGGGCCTCGCGCTGCACCGTGCCCTGGCCGGCCAACGACGTGAAGGCCACCCGGCGGTATCGGCCGCCGACGAACCAGGTGTCGATGACGGAGACGGTCACGATGGCGTCCCCCGCCTGCTGCGCGAGCGCCTGAGCGAGGGCAGCCGCGTCATCCCGGTTCTTGACCCGCAAGCCGCCTTCCAGAAGGTCGCAGGTGGCGCCGATGAAGATCGCGGCGCTGCCGCCGAAGGCCAGCAGCAGGGTACACAGCAACAGCAGCCAGATCTGGCGGATCAGGGACATCGAAGCTCCGGGCCGCGGTCGCAAGGGACCGAACGGCGCCCCGATTGTCGCTACCCGCCGGTTGGCCCGGAGCGAATTACTTGCGGACCGGCGGCAGGTCGGTGCAGGCGCCCTCGAAGGCTTCCGCCGCGAGACCGATCGTCTCCCCGAGCGTCGGGTGAGGATGGATGGTCTTGCCGATGTCGACCGCGTCGGCGCCCATCTCGATGGCGAGCGCCACCTCGCCGATCATGTCGCCGGCGTGCATGCCGACGATGCCGCCACCGACGATGCGGTGCGTCGCCTCGTCGAACAGCAGCTTGGTGAAGCCCTCGTCACGACCGTTGGCGATCGCCCGGCCGGACGCATTCCAGGGGAAAAGCCCCTTGCGGATCTTCAAGCCCTGGGCCTTCGCGTCCTCCTCGGTGAGGCCGACCCAGGCGACCTCGGGGTCGGTGTAGGCCACGCTCGGGATCACCCGGGCGTCGAACGCGCTGCGCCGCAGGCTGTCGTCGCCGAGCAGCTCGCCCGCCGCCACCTCGGCCGCCACATGCGCTTCGTGCACCGCCTTGTGCGCCAGCATCGGCTGGCCGACGATGTCGCCGATCGCGA
>CAXTDH010000355.1:0-4319 GCA_964242405.1 uncultured Rhizobacter sp.
GGACAGGGGTCGAGCCAGGGGGCGGCGGGGGGTGTTACAGGAGCAGTGCAAGCAGCACCGTCGGCGTTGCACGCGCCGCGGGTCGCGGTTGTTTCAGGCGCCACGCCGGCAGTTGATTCGGCGCGGTTGTCGAGGCTCTACGCGCCGGCGAATGGCGGCGGGCCCTCGTCGAACGACAGGCGCGATGCTGACTGAGGCCGGCCCGGCTGGTGCGCCGACCGGGCACTGCCGCTGAAGCAGCGCACTGAACTCGTCCGCGGGCAGCGGCTTCGCGAACAGATAGCCTTGGCACAGTTCGATGCCGTGCACCCGAACCCAATCGAGCTGCTCGGTCGTCTCGACCCCCTCGGCGACCACTTTCAGCCGCATCAGGCGGCACATGGCGACGATCATCTCGGCCAGCGGGCGATTGGCTTCACTGCATTGGACGAACGATTTGTCGATCTTCAGCGTACCGATCGGATAACGCTGCAGATAGGCCAGATTCGAGTAGCCGGTGCCGAAGTCATCGAGTGCGATACCCATCCCGAGGGCCTGAATGGCGTGCAGCAGATCCAGCGAGGTCTCGTTGCGGCCGACCAGCATCGACTCGGTGATCTCGACCTGCATTCGCCGCGCATCGCCTTGGGCGTCGTGCAGTGCCTGCGTCAGGTCGGCCAGCAATTCGGCGTGCAGCAGTTGCCGCGGCGACAGGTTGACGGAGACGCGCAGATCATGGCCGGCCACGCGCCAGGCGACCTGCTGGGCCACGGCGGCACGAAAAACGAAGCGGCCGAGCTCGCGGATCATTCCGGTGCTCTCGCACGTCGGGATGAAAACGTCCGGCGGGACCAGCCCCCGCTGCGGGTGGTGCCAGCGCACGAGCGCTTCGGCGCCGACGATCACGCCGCTGGCGACATCGACGATCGGCTGGTAGAAGACCGCGAACTCGTCGCGATCGATCGCATGACGCAGCTGCCCTTCGAGCGCCGTGCGGCTGCTGACCGCCTCCGACATCGTGCGGTGGTAGAAGGCGATCTCGTTGCGGCCACGGTCCTTGGCCGTGTACATCGCCAGGTCGGCATTGCGCAGCAGCGTCTCGACGTCGTTGCCATCCTGCGGAAAGAGGCTGACGCCGAGGCTGGGCGTCACCCGGACTTCATGGCCGTCGATCGTCAGCGGCTCGGCCACGCTGCGCATCAGACGGGCTCGGATCTGGTCGACGTCGTGGCGCACGTCGCAGCCGACCATCAGGATCAGGAACTCGTCGCCACCGAGGCGCGCAACCAGGTCTTCCGAGCGAACGGCCCGACGCAAGCGCTGGGCGATCTCGACCAGGAGCACGTCACCGGCGGCGTGGCCGAGCGTGTCGTTGACGTCCTTGAAATGGTCCAGGTCGATGAACACCAGCGCTGCCTGCTGGCCCGCGGCCCGCATCTCCGCCACGGCGAATTCGAAGCGCTGCATCAGTTGCGTACGGTTGGGCAAACCCGTCAGCGGATCGTGCAGCGCCAGGAACTGCGCCTGTGCCTCGGTGCGCTTGATGGCGCTGACATCCGCTTCGCTGACCAGCAGCGCCGTCTTGCCCGTGACCGCATCGGTGCAACGCCGCACCGATACTTCGTGCCAGCGCTCGCCGTGAGAAGTCGTCACCATGAGTGTGCGCGTGGCGCTGCCGACATCGCTCAGCGCCGCGATCAGCCCGGCATGCGCTGCGGCGTCGACGATGCGGTCGGTCAGCGTTTCGGTCGGTGACCGCGCCGATTCGCGTGCAGCCGGATTGCGATACAGCGGCTGCCCGTCGGCGCCGAAGAGCGAGATCATCACCGCGGTGTGCAGCAAGGCCTCGACCGACCGCAACGACTCCGGTTCCACCAGGGTGGAGACGCGCCCTTCGCACAGCATCGCCATTCGGCCGTCAGGCAGCCGATGAGCGCCGAACCGGACATTCAACAGAACGGGAATGCCGCCGGGGTAATGAGTCCATTGCTCGTTGAAGCTGGCGTCGTGGGACTCGAAGTCGCTCTGGTATTGCGCCAGCCGGCGCGCGACCGATTCGGACATGCCGATGCCCATGTCGCGCCCGCACAGCTCCGCCAAAGTGGGCGCGGCCCAGACCTCCAGCGCCGGGCGATTGGCCCAATGGATGCAACGGCGATCGACGTCGAAGATCCAGACCGGCTCGGTCACGAAGTCGAGTGCAGCGTAGCGCCGGCTTCGTTCATCGAGGTCCATCGGGTCTCCAATTCGCCCTAAGGCGCGAGCAGGACGTCGATCTCGGCGTAGCCGGGCGATTGCCGAACGCTTTGCATCCAGCGTGTGACGCCCGGGTATTCGGACAGATCGAATCCTCCGTCGCCTGCCAGGTGCGTGTAGCCGAACACCGCGATGTCGGCCACGCTGTAACCGTGGTCGGTGACGAACTCGCGCGCCGCCAGGTGGGCGTCGAGAACAGCCAGTGCCCGGTGGCCCTGATCGAGCCAACGGGGGATGTCTGCCGCATGCGCTTCGCGCTGGGCCGGGACGATGTGGGTGAAGAAGCGTGCCGGCGAGATGTTCGGCTCGAGCGAGGTCTGCTCGAAGATCATCCACTGCAGCGCCTGCGCGCGGCTCACGGCGGTGGCCGGCATCAGCGGCGTGCCTTCGGCCAGCCACCAGGCAATCGCATTCGACTCGCCGATTCCGCGCCCATCGGCGAGCACGAGATACGGCAGCTTGCCGCGCGGATTGAGGGCCAGGTGCGGCGGCAGACGGTTCTCACCTGCCAGCACGTCCAGGTAGCGCACTGCACAGCGGCGGTCGGTCTGGCGCATCACCAGGGCAGGCTTGAAGCTGTTCCCGGAGCCAGGCGTCAAGAAAAGGGTGTCCGTCATGGCCGATTCCGCGAAGTGGGTGAACTCATATCGGTTCACGGAGCCACGACTTGAGGCCAGGCGCGACGACCCCTGCCGGCGTCATTCAGGAGGACCGATGGGTGCGTGCTCCACCATCGATTCCGCAACCCATTCGATGAACACGGCTCGCGTTCGACAATCTGAACGCCGTTCTCGCAGCGGCGGGCTGTACCTCCTGCATGGGCCGTTCGCTCGACTCGTTCACCGGCGCGTCGATCGACATCCTCCGCACCCTATCAACTCCTCGGCAACGCCGAGGCTCTTCTGACGGGGCACCTGAATGGCTCCCAAAGACAAAAGGGTCAGCACGCGCTTACGTGCTGACCCTCGTCATTCCTGGTGCGGCTGGCAGGAATCGAACCCACGACCCCTTGGTTCGTAGCCAAGTACTCTATCCAGCTGAGCTACAGCCGCGCAACTGAAGAGTATAGCAGCGACCAGCGCCTGCCGACCACAGCTGACCGCGCCTTCACACCAACCGCGCCGCCGCCTCGAAGCAGCGCCCCGCCCGCTCGACATCCCCCTCCAGCCGCGCCAGTTCCGCAAGCTGCAACCACGCCTTGCGCCGCAACCCGCTCGCCAGGGCCGGATCCGCCGCCGCCTGCTCGACGAGCAAACGCGCCTTGCCCCACAACTGCCGCTCCGCCAGCGCCGAACCGACGGCGAGCGACACCGCCCCTTCGCGCGGAAAAGCCTGGGACGCCGCTTCGAGCCGCGGCAACCAGTCGGCGCCCACACCCGCGATCGCGCTGAGCAGGGCATGCGCCAGGGCGGCCCGTTCATCGACGACCCATTCGCCCGGACGATCCCAGAACGGCCGCAGCCAGCCACGCGCCTCCTCCATCGCGCCGAGTGCAGCGGCACGTTCCGCAGCCCGTCCGGCGACGAACGGGTCGCGACGATCGAGCGGGTCGAACTGCTGCCAGATCTTCCGCAACTGGTCGATGTCGTGCGCAGTGTCGAGCGACTCGAAGGCCAACGACCGCAGCAAGCCCTGCGCCGCGATCTTCGAGAAGCCCTGGTGCTTGGCCAACAGGCGCGCGGTCTTGAGTGCGTCCTGCGGTTGACGCCCGAGCCGGGACGCCTGCAGCTTCAGGCGCAAGGCATGCGTCCGGCGTGCCACGCCGATCGGCAACTCGCCGAGCAGCTCGGTCGCGCGCGCGGCATCCCGGTCGTCGAGCGCCCACTCGGCAGCCAGCAGCCGCGCGCCCTCCTCCGCCGAACGCGCGGCCGGGCTGCGCCGCGACAGCTCCAGCCCGAGGCGGAGCTGCTCGTCCCGGGCCGGGCGGTCCTGCAGGCGATGGGCACTGCCGGCGGCGAGCAGGTGGGCGAGGACGGTGAATTCGTTGTCCTGGGCCAGCTCCGGCGTCTCGGTCTGGATGGCGAGCGCGCGCTGAGCCGAGCGTTGCGCACGGCTGTAGCGGCCGCCGAAATACTGGGCAAGGG
>CAXTDH010000356.1:0-3144 GCA_964242405.1 uncultured Rhizobacter sp.
TGGCGCAGGCGATCAGCAGCGACGAATGGAACCAGCCGCGGTGCTGGTCATGGCCCTCGACGTAGAGGTCGGCCTCCGGCCCGGCTTCGCTGGTGGCGCCCGGGTGGCTGCCGCGCAAGACGTGGAAGAAGGTCGAGCCCGAGTCGAACCAGACGTCGAGGATGTCGCTGCTCTTGAGGTAGTTCGAGGCGTCGGCTTCGCCCAGCACCTCGGCGGCCGAGAGCTTCGACCAGGCCTCGACGCCGCCGAACTCGACGATGGCCGCGGCCCGGTCCATCAGGCCCAGCGTGTCCGGATGCGGCTCGCCGGTCTCCCGGTGCAGGAAGAAAGGCAGCGGCACGCCCCAGCTGCGCTGCCGGCTGATGCACCAGTCGGGCCGGTTGGCGATCATGTCGTGCAGCCGGGCATGGCCGTTCTCGGGGAAGAAGCTCGTCTGCTCGATGGCCCGCAGGGCGATCTGGCGCAGCGACTCGTCCGGCGTCTCGCCCGGGTCGGCGAAGACACCCGCATTGCCGGCACCCGCGGTTGCCAGGTCCATGCGGATGAACCACTGCGCCGCGGCGCGGTAGATCACCGGCGTCTTGTGGCGCCAGCAGTGCGGGTAGCTGTGGACGAGCGGCGCCGTCGCGAGCAGCCGGCCGGCGCCCTGCAACACGTCGGCAACGGCCGGCGCCGCCTTCCAGATGTCCAGGCCGCCGAACAGCGGCAGCGCCGCCTCGTAGCGGCCGTCGCCCTGCACGGGGTTCAGGATGTCGTCGAGCGCCAGGCCGTGGGCGCGGCAGGAGTTGAAGTCGTCGATGCCGTAGGCGGGGGCGGAGTGGACGATGCCGGTGCCGTCGTCGTCGGTCGCGTAGTCGGCGGCGTAGATCGGCGACAAGCGGTCGTAGCCGGGGTCGAGCAGCGCCAAGGGATGGTGGAAGGTCAGGCCGTCGAGCCGGCTGCCGGTCGTCGTCGCGACGACGCTGCCGGCGAGGCCGTAGCGGGTCAGGCACTTTTCGACCAGGGCGCTGGCGAGGATCAGCAAGCCGCGGTCCGTATCGACGAGCGAATACGAGATCGCCGGGCCGACGTTGAGCGCCTGGTTGGCAGGGATCGTCCAGGCGGTGGTCGTCCAGATGACGGCGAAGGCGGGCTTGTCTGCCGGCAACCGGGCCAGGCCGAAAGCGGCCGCCAGGCGCTCGGGCTCGGCGCTCAAGAACGCCACGTCGACCGTCTGCGACTTCTTGTCGGCGTATTCGATCTCGAACTCGGCGAGCGACGAGCCGCAGTCGAAACACCAGTACACCGGCTTCAGGCCGCGGTAGACGAAGCCGCGCTGCATCACCCGCTTCAGCGCCCGGATCTCGTTGGCTTCGTTGGCGAAATCCATCGTCCGATAGGGATGATCCCAATCACCGAGCACACCGACACGCTGGAAATCGGCCATCTGCTGGGCGATCTGCTCGCCGGCATAGGCGCGGCTCTTGGCCTGAACATCGGCTTTGGCGAGACCGCGGCCGAAGGTCTTCTCGATCTGGTTCTCGATCGGCAGGCCGTGGCAATCCCAGCCAGGCGTGTAGCGGGCGTCCATGCCCTTCAACTGCCTGGCCTTGACGATCATGTCCTTCAGGATCTTGTTGGCGCTGTGGCCGACGTGCAGCTGGCCGTTGGCATAAGGCGGGCCGTCGTGCAGCACGAAGCGCGGCGCATGGTGGCGGGCGTCGCGCAGCTGCTTGTAGATGCCTTTTTCCTGCCATTCGGCCACCCAGCCGGGCTCGCGCCGGGGCAGGTCGGCGCGCATCGGGAACGGCGTGTCGGGCAGGTTCAGGGTCGATCGGTAGTCGGTCTTGGTCTGGACGTCGGTTTCGGTGGACATGATGGCGCTTCGTGGAGGCACGGCCGGATGCGGCGGAGCAGGGGAATCGATCGCCCGTCCGCGAGCTGAAGCGGCATCGGGTGCGGCGGTGACGGCGCGTCAGGCGGGCAGCCCGGCGCGCCGGTCAGCTAATTCGGTCGCGGCTGGTCTGCCGCTGCTGGGCGGCATGGGCGGCGAGGAAGGCGCGCGCGTCGTCGGCATCGCGCGAGATGGCCGCGGTCAGCGCCTCCAGGCCGTCGTAGCGGGCCTCGTCGCGAAGTTTGTGCAGCAGTTCCACCTGGACGAGTCTACCGTAGCCGCCTTCGCGGCCCAGGCTCGCCGGCCAGTCGAAGCAGTGCGTCTCGAGCAGCACCCGGCCGCTGTCGTCGACGGTGGGGCGCCGGCCGAGGCTGGCGACGCCGTCCAGCGGCTGCGCCGCCAGGCCGCGCACCTGCACCGCGAAGATGCCGAGGGCGGCCGGGTGGGGGTGGTCGAAGCGCAGGTTGAGGGTGCGAAAACCAAGGTCGCGACCGAGCTTCGCGCCGTGCACGACGTGGCCACTGATGCTGTACGGGCGCCCCAGCAACCCGGCCGCCTGCGCCATGTCGCCGGCCGCCAGCGCTTCGCGCACGGCGGAACTCGAAACCCGCAACCCGCGCACCTGGTAGCTGTTGAGCCGCGCGACCTCGAAGCCGGCCGACTGCCCGGCGGCGTCGAGCATGGCGTAGTCGCCGGCGCGCCGGGCGCCGAAACGGAAGTCGTCGCCGACCAGGACATAACGGGCGCCCAGGCCACGGACCAGCACGTCGTCAATGAAAGAGTCGGCCGACTGCGCGGCGAGCCGGCCGTCGAAGCGCAGCACCACCGCCTGATCGACGCCGCAGCGCTCGAGCTCGCTCAGCTTGTCGCGCAGGGTGGCGATGCGCGCCGGGGCGGCCTCGGGCTTGCCGGCGAGCCGGGCGAAGTAGTCGCGCGGGTGCGGCTCGAAGGTCAGCACGCAGGCCGGCAGGCCGCGGTGCCGGGCTTCGGAGACGAGCAGGGCGAGCATCGCCTGGTGGCCACGGTGCACGCCGTCGAAATTACCGATCGTCAGCGCACAGGCCGGCGCGATGCCCGGATGGTGGAAGCCGCGGAAGACCTGCATCGGTGGATTATCCGGCGGGCCGCGGATCACAGCGGCTCGTTCGAGGGGCAACGGGCCGGCCAGCCCCGGCGCTCACTGCAGTGGCTGGCCCGCCGCTGCCGCTGCCGCCATCGCCATCGCCATCGCCATCGCCATCGCCATCGCCATCGCCATCGCCATCGCCATC
>CAXTDH010000356.1:3244-4319 GCA_964242405.1 uncultured Rhizobacter sp.
GCCGCCATCGCCGCCATCGCCGCCATCGCCGCCATCGCCGCCATCGCAGAGCGTTATCCCCTATTGAGCGTCGGTAGCGCCTCTCAATAATTGTTTTCGGACCCGTGCCCGGACGCGTGCGAAACGAACGCCGTACCGTGGATCGACCGCGTCCACCTGCCAGCCAGCCTCCTCATCCGACGGACCCTCCATGACACCCACATCCCCTGCCGGCCTGCCGCTGCTGCATCGCGGCGCCCGCTTTTCCCTCACCCTGATGGCGGCCGCGCTGCTGGGCGCCTGCGCCCAGATGGGCCCGGGCGGCTCGTCCGCGGCCATGGACAGCATGGCCAACCCCGACACCCAGCAGGTCGCGACCTACGGCATGGGCGTCGCCCAGCAGCGCTTCTCGTCGCTCGCCCAGGTCAACAAGTCGACGGTCAAGGACCTGGTGCCGGTTTGGAGCACCAGCCTCGACAACTCGGCCAACATGTCGACCCAGCCGATCGTCGTCGCCGGCATCATGTATGTCGTCACCCACAACTCTACTGCGGCGATCGACGCGACGACCGGCCGCCAGCTCTGGAAGACGCAGATCGACCTGCCGGCGGATGTGGCGGCCATGGTCTGCTGCGGCATCCAGGCGCGCGGCCTGGCGGTGCAGGACGGCGTCATCTACCGCGGCACGCTCGACGCCCACCTGCAGGCCATGGATGCGAAGGACGGCAAGGTGCTGTGGCGCACCAAGGTCGCCGAATACAAGCAGGGCTACTCGATGACCGGCGCGCCGCTGATGGTCAACGGCGTGGTGATCACGGGCATCTCGGGCGGCGAGTACAACACCCGCGGCTTCATCCGCGGTTACGACCCGAAGACCGGCAAGGCGATGTGGACGCGCTACACCACCGCCGGCCCGGACGACCCGAAGGCCAACGCCACCTGGGGCGGCACCGACAACTGGAAGACCGGCGGCGGCACGACCTGGCTCACCGGCAGCTACGACCCGAAGCTCGACCTCGTGTTCTGGGGCACCGGCAACGGCTCGCCGTGGAACCCGGTGATGCGCGCCAACGGCGGCGATTCGCTCTACATCTGC
>CAXTDH010000357.1:0-4283 GCA_964242405.1 uncultured Rhizobacter sp.
GCGTCGTACAGGTCGACCTGCAGGCCGTCGACCAGCGACAGTACTTCGGCCGCCATCAACCCGGCCGGCCCGCCGCCGACGATCGCCACTCGACGCCCCGCCGTCATCGGTTGCGCTCTGCCGTCATCGGTCGCGGCACGCCGGCCCCGGCACAGTGCGGACGGATCGAGGAGCGGCGGGCCGGTCGGCGAACGCGAGGGCGTGTCGCTCGCCGACCGTCAACCTCTCAGCTCGTCGCCCGCAACTGGGCCTTCAGCGCCTCGCCGAGCTCCGGCTTGTGGGCGAACGGATCGGTGGGGTTGCGGGGAATGACGATGTCTTCCATCCGCACCTGGACGCTGGCGAGCGAGCGGGGATGGCTGTAGATGTAGAACTGCTGCTCGGCGATGGCATCGAAGACGAACTGCGCGACCTGCGCGGCCGTGACCTTGCCGCTGCTGACCGCCTTGTCGCTCATCGCCTGGCCGATCAGCTGGCTGCGCGTCGGCTTGGCGTCGGCATCGGTCATGTCGGCCGGACGGTTGCGGTGGCTGTGAACGATGCCGGTCGGGACGAAGAACGGGCAGAGCACCGAGGCGCTGATCTGATCCGTGACCAGGCGCAAGTCCTGGTAGAGCGTTTCGCTCATCGCCACCACCGCGCTCTTGGTCGCGTTGTAGACGCCCATGTTCGGCGCGTTCAGCAGCCCCGCCATCGAGGCCGTGTTGACGATGTGGCCCTCGTAGGACGGGTCGGCCCGAGCCGCCTCGAGCATCATCGGCGTGAACACCCGGATGCCGTGGGCGACGCCCATCAGGTTGACACCGACGACCCACTCCCAGTCCTTGAGCGAGGTCTCCCAGATCAAGCCGCCGGCACCGACACCGGCGTTGTTGAACACGAAGTGCGGCGCGCCGAAGCGCGCGAGGGCGGCGGCGCCGAGTGCCTCGACCTCGGCTGCCTTCGATACGTCGAGCCGATGGGCCAGCACCGGTGCACCCAGGGCGGTGATCTCGGCGGCCGCCGTGTCGAGCGCGTCCTGTTGCACGTCGGCCATGACGATGTTCATGCCCAGCCGGGCGCCGATGCGGGAGGCCTCCAGGCCGAATCCCGAGGCAGCGCCGGTGATGACCGCGGTGCGGCCCTTGAAGTTTTTCATGAGGGGTCTCGAAACAGTGCGGCTCAGGAGGCGGCTTGTGCGGCCTTGATCTGAAAACCGATACGCGGGAAGTGCACGCGCACCAGGCCGGCGCGGTCGTCACGGCGCTCGACCACCGATTCCTCACGACTCAGGCCGACCAGTCGACCGGCGACAGGATCGTGGGCATAGTCGGTCGGTGTCACCGTGACGGATGCGCCCTCTTCCAGGCCGTTTTCGGCAACGAACGAGACCGGCGCGTGCACACCCCGCGCCGCGACCGCGATGGCCTCGGCGCTCGTCATCTTGCTGAAATCGCCCTGGCCGAAGGCGTCGACCGTCCGGTACCAGGCCTCGACCTTGGGATAGGCGACGAGCACCTCCGCCACCGGCGGCGCCAGGCGCATGAACCAGATCGACTGGGCGGCCGAGAAGTCGGCGATGCAGGCGGCGGCACCGAGCAGGAAGCTGCGGCCGTCGGCGAGCAAGGCTTCGAGCCGCTGCAGGTAGGTGTGCAGAGCCGCGCCGCCGTCGGCCAGGGTCGGCCGGCGAAAATTCGGGTTCATCGCCGCCCGGTCGGCCGCAAACGCTTTCATCATCTCCGGCGTCGCGCCCTTCAGCACATGAACGACGCCGGCTGGTTGCAGCGTGTAGGGAACCGCCGTCCAGAACAGCGTGCTGTCGGCCCATTGCGCGACCATCTCGGCGAACCCCGCCATCGGTGCCGGATAGAGCGAAGGCTCGGGCTGCAGTCGATCGATCACCTGGCACATCAACGCCGAGTCGCAGTAGATGTCGGCATCTATCTGCATGAACGGCGCGCGCCGGTAGCCGCCGGTCAACGCCGTCACGTCCGGCTTCGGCATCACGGTCGGGGCAATGACGGATTTCCAGGTCAGGCTCTTGTAGCCGAGGACCCACCTCACCTTCTGCGAGAACGGCGAGCCGGGATAGTGGTGCAGGATGAGGTCGGACATCGATTGCTTTCGATTGACGAGGGTGCTGTGAGGCGGCCAGCGCACCCGGGCCGCCCAGCGCGACCGGGCCGCTCGCCCGGCGCAGAGGCCGCAGGCTCAGACCAGCTTGACGATCTGCTTGCCGAAGTTGCGACCCTTGAGCAGGCCGAGGAAGGCTTCCGGTGCCGCCGCGAGGCCTTGGGCGACCGTCTCGCGGTATTTGAGCCGACCGCCCGCCACCCCTGCACCCAACTCCTGGAGCGCCTGGGGCCAGAGCGACATGTGCTCGCTGACGATGAAGCCTTCGATCGTCAGCCGATTGGTCAGGATCAGCTGCGGCTGCTTGAGCGGAATCGGTTCGCCGTCGTAGCCGCTGATCATGCCGCAGAGGGCCACCCGGCCGAACGCGTTCATTCGCGAGAGGGTGGCATCGAACACCGGGCCGCCGACGTTTTCGAAGCAGCCATCGACACCGTCCGGCGTGACCGCCTTCAACGCAGCTTGCAACGCGCCGGGCTCCCGGTAGGCCTTGTAGTCCACACAAGCATCGAAGCCGAGTTCATCGACGACGTAGCTGCACTTTTCGTCACCGCCGGCAATACCCACGGCCCTGCAGCCGCGCGCCTTCGCGAGCTGCCCGACGACGCCACCGACGGCACCGCTGGCCGCACTGACGACGACCGTCTGCCCCGCCTTGGGCTGGCAGATCTGCGTCAGACCGTACCAGGCCGTGACGCCCGGCATGCCGACGGCACCGAGGTAGGCCGACAACGGCACCTTCGAGGTATCGACCTTGCGCAGCGTGCCGGGCTGGCCGGCGTCCACCACGCCGTAGAGCTGCCAGCCGCCGAAGCCGACGACCGTGTCGCCGACCTCGTACGCCGGGTTTTTCGACGCCACCACTTCGCCGGCGGTGCCGCCCTGGAACACGGTGTCGAGCGGCTGCGGCGCGGCATAGCTCTTGGCGTCGTTCATTCGCCCCCGCATGTACGGGTCCAGGCTCAGGAAGTGATGCCGCACCAGCACCTGGCCGTCTTTCAGCTCGGGCAGCTCGGCGTCGACCAAGCGGAAGTTGTCGAGGCCTGCCTCCTGAGCAGGGCGGGAGACGAGGTGGATCTGTTGGTTCGTGGTCATCATGGTGCAATTGAAGAGTTCATTCGGAAGCGTCGAGCGCCCGGGCCGGCCGGCTCCCGGGCTGCAAGGGTCGGACATATCTGAAGGTGCCGGTGGCGTGGGCGACGGTCGCACCATCGCCGTCGAGGATGCGGCCTTCGCAAAACGCCATCGACCCGGTGCGGTGCAGCACCTCGCCGAGCGCGCGCAGCCGGCCGACGCCGGGCCGCAGGAAGGTCGTCTTCATCTCGATCGTGACGACGCCGTGCGTCTCGGCGGCGCCCGGCTGGTTCGGGCTGCGGGCGGCATGCGCCATGGCCACGTCGAGCAAGGTCATCGACACGCCGCCATGCGCCATGTTGCGGGAGTTGCTGAGCTCCTCGCGCAGTGTCAGGGCGATCTCGGAGCGACCGGCATCGAAAAACACCAACTCCATGCCGAGCATTTCGACGAATGGGATATGGACAGTGAAAGTCGACATGGCACGTTCGATCAGTGGGCGGCCATCAGGCGCTTTCTATCCAGTTATCGCGGATGCAACGAAGACCGGCACTCATGAGTCGCGTTCGCCCTGCATCAGGCCGCAATGATCGCCGAGACGCCGCCGTCGATCGGCAGTACCTGCCCCGTGATGTGCTTGCCCGCCTGCGACGCGAACAACACGACCGCGCCTTTGAGGTCGTCGTCGTCGCCGACCCGCAGCAGCGGCGCATGCGCAGCCAGCACATCGGCGCCGATCCGATCGAAGGTGCCTTTGGTCATCTTGCTCGGGAACATGCCCGGTGCCAGCGCATTGACGTTGATGTTGTACTCGCCCCACTCACCGTCAAGCGTGCGGGGGAGGTTGATGACCGCCTCCCTGCTGGTGTTGTAGGCCAGCATGGTCATGTCTGTGCTGTTGCCCGCCAGCCCGGCGGGACAGATGAAGGCGGCCGCCACCGGCCTGCTGGCGGCGATGGCGGCGCTGTTCGTGCTGTCGGTCTGGCAGCGCTGGCCGTGGCTGCGCGCGTTCGCGGAAGCCGCGATGGTCGGTGGGCTGGCCGACTGGTTCGCGGTCACCGCGCTGTTCCGCCGGCCGCTCGGCCTGCCGATCCCGC
>CAXTDH010000358.1:0-4281 GCA_964242405.1 uncultured Rhizobacter sp.
GCTTCCCACTGGATCATCGCGTCGAAGGCGGCAGTGCCCTCGGCGGCGGTGAAGGCACAGTGGCCGACATCGCGGATCGCGCGCTGCACCAGGAACTTGTCGGTGCCCTTGGCCTTGGTTCGGGCGGCGTAGACCTGCTCCATCTTGAACGACACGAACAGGTCGCCCAGCGTGTGGATCGTCACCACCGGCACCGAGATGTCGCCGTTGACGACCGGTATCCAGCGCAGGCCATCGGTGCGCAGGCGGTTGGCGTTGGCCGTCGGCGTGATCTTGAAGGCCGCGGCGTTGAAGACGGTGTCGACCGCGGTCGTGCTGGCACTCGAGGCGTCGACCTTGTAGAAGAGGCCGGTGGTGTCGATGACGTTGTCGTTCAGGATGCCATCGATCGTGCCGTCGCCGCCGATCGACGCCCAGATGTTGCCCTGGAGGCTCGGGTTGGCCCAGCCCTCGGCATAGAACGGCCGCGGCCCGCCGCTCAGGTAGGCGACGATGTTCTTCAATTTGTCGCCGGTGGCGTTGCTCTGGGTCGGGTAGCTCGTCCAGAGCGCTGACTGGATGGTCGGCACCAACGCCGCGAAGTTGGTCACCGGGAAACTCGTGATCGGCACGTTGGCCAGCTGTTGTGCCGTGACCTGGTAGCCGGCGAAGTAGTTGAAGAGCTCGTTGTCGCCGACCACGCCGCACATCGGCACGGCGCCGCTGTAATTCACCTTGTGGACGGCCGTGGCGCGGGTTTCGGCCTCGACCGCCGAGGCGGTGATCTGGCCGCCCATCGAGATGCCGCTGATGAAGTACTTGGTCGGCGCGGCCAGCGTCCGGCCCTTGGCGGCAGCGATCGTCTGGAAGGCGAGTGCCAGCGCGTTCGTGTCCTCGATACCGGCGCGCACGTCGTAGTAGTTCTTCGAGTAGCTCGAGGCGGCCCAGGCATAGCCGTTGGCGAGCAGGTAGCGGCGCATGATCGGCGTGCCGACGGTCAGGTTCGCGCCGGTGCCGGCATAGCCATGGGCCCACATCACCAGCTTGCCGTTCCAGCCCGTCTGCGGCACCTCGATGCGGTAGGCCGCACCATCCAGCACGCCCGTCCAGCGGTCGGTGGCGGCCGCGCCGGTCAACGCCGGGAACGTGGCCTCGATGACCGGCGTGAAGACGCGGGCGTCCTGCGGCCGGGCAGCCTCGGGAACGAACGGGGCTTCGTCGTCGTCGCCCCCGCAGGCCGTCAGCAGGGCGAAGGCGGCCAGCGCCAGGGTGGTGGCCTTCGGATGGCGTCGGCTGATCGAGTGGTGCATGGTGCTTGTCTCTCGCGACTGATGGCCGCTGTCGATGTGAAAGGCCGGTAGGCTATAGAGCCACTTTGCGGGAACGAGTCCCCGAGGTGACACCGGGCGGGGGGACAAACCCGGCGTGCCGGGCATCCACGATTCACCAGGCCAACTGCTGCTGCGCCGCGGCGGCCGTTTCGTCGGCATCGGCGTACGCCCAATCGCCTTGTGGCACGTAACCGCGGCTCGGCAGATTCCAACCCTCGGTGGCAGTGGCATCACCGATCGTCATCACGGTGACGTTCGTCAGGCGGTGCGTTTGCGCCTTGGCCAGCAGGGCCTCACAACGAGCCGGGTCGAGCTGACGGGCGAATTCGGTCCAGCGCTGCTGCACCACGGGTGACTGCCAGGCATCCTCGATCGCCCAACGGGTGGTCTGACCAGCAGCGAGCTTGCCGGCTTCCAGCACCCGGGGCAGCAAGGCCATGACGAATCGCTTGAAATCGCGCTTCAAGGGCTTGCCCGGCAGAAACTCCTCGAAGCCGCTGAGCCGCTGGCTCCAGCCGGGCGTCAGGAACTGCCGGCTGACGAACGCCTGCAGGGCCTGCACCGGGTTGAAAAGGCGCAGCCGGTTCGGCGGCAGCACCAGCAAGGGCAATGCCGCAGCCTCCTGGTAGGGCAGCACGTCGACAAAACTGCAGAGCACGGCCAGGCGCGACCATTGCAGGCTGTCCAGCCCCGCGAAGCTGACCGCCACCGGCGCACCCGGTGCCACCACTGCGGCAAGGGCCGACCGCTCGGCATCCAGCTTCTCGACGATCCTGAGCGCCGCCCGATACCCGTTCGCGCCCTTGGCATGGTTGGCCCGACGGCTCATCACCACCAGGTTGCCCGCCGCATAGCCGGCGTCGTGGCGGACCCGGTCGATCGAGGCGTCGGTCGCCTCGAGCGTCGTGCTCGACAGCGGCGCGCGGGTGATCGGGCAGTGGCTCACCTCGATCTGCTGCAGGTAGTTCGGCGTCACCTGCACCAGCTCGACGCTGCGGCCGCGCAGCCAGGCGTGCAGCCGCAGCTGCAGCCACCTGCGCACCTGAGGCGTCGCCTCCCGAACACGGCTACCGACCGTCGCCTGGCCCGCCATGAAGCCGTCGAGCAGCGGCGAAGGCTCCTGGCCGTAAGGCGCAGGCAGCCATTGGTCGTAGCGCGCATGATCCCAGCCGAGCTCGAAGCCGATCTGCTCATGGGTCGTCCGGGTGGTACGGCCGGGACGCAATTCGATGTAGCTAAGGTTCGACACGGGCGCACTCTCGGGTTGATGCGGCAAGCCGTTGCCGCGATGAAACCAGTGTCGAATGCCACTAGCTCATGACGTGAGCCAGTAAACTGTCTTACCAAAGTTTTTTGCCTGATTCGCTGGCTCATCCGGTGAGCCATCTGACGAAGGCCGGCCACCATGGACCGCACGGAACGCTTCTACAAGATCGAGTTGCTGCTGAAGAGTCGAGGTTGCGTGAGCTTCGCTTCGCTGCTCGAGGAACTCGAGGTCTCGCCGGCCACGCTCAAGCGCGACCTGCAGTTCCTGCGCGACCGGATGAGCGCTCCCATCGTCTACGACGCCTTCGACAACGGCTACCGGTTCAGCCCGGCTGCCGACAGTGCCCGGGCGACGACCCGCCATGAGCTGCCGGGCCTCTGGTTCAGCGAGAACGAGATCCACGCGCTGCTCACCATGCACCAGCTGCTGGCGGGCCTGGACGACGACGGCGTGCTTGCGCGCCACCTGCACCCGCTGATGGAGAAGCTCCAGGGCATGCTCGGCACCGACGAGACCGCGGCGCGCGAGCTGATGCGCCGCGTGAAGGTGATCGGCACGGCGCGCCGCCGGGTTCCGAGCCAGCATTTCGAGCTGCTGGGCAGTGCGCTGCTGCAGCGGCGCCGCGTCTGGCTGCGCTACTTCAAGCGCAGCGACCGCAGCGAGAGCGAGCGCGAGGTCTCGCCGCAGCGGCTGGTCAATTACCGCAACACCTGGTACCTCGATGCCTGGTGCCACGGCCACGACGGCTTGCGGCGCTTCGCGCTCGACGCCGTCCGGCAGGCACGGGTGGTCAGCGCCAAGGCCAAGAACGTGCCGCTGCGCGAACTCGAGTCGTCGCTGGACGCCGGCTACGGCATCTATGGCGGCGGCGATGCCAAGGTGCGCTGGGCCACGCTCGTCTTCACCGCCGCCTCGGCGCAGTGGGTGGCCAACGAGGAATGGCACGCGCAGCAGAAGAGCCGCTGGCTCGCCGACGGCCGTTACGAACTGCAGGTGCCCTACAGCGAGCCGACCGAGCTGGCGATGGATGTCTTGCGCCACGGCGACAGCGTCACCGTCGTCGGCGACAAGCCGCTCCTCAACCTGATCGCCAAGCGGCTGCGCAGCGCGGCTTCGATTTATGCCGGATGATCGTCGTTTCGATGATTCGAGAGGAGCGACGCAGATGAAAGCAACCTGGAACGGGGTGACGATTGCCGAAAGCGACGACACGGTGGTGGTCGAAGGCAACCACTACTTCCCGAAAGACAGCCTGAAGACCGAGTACACCACCTTCAGCAACCACCGCAGCAGTTGCCCGTGGAAGGGCCAGGCCTACTACATGAGCCTGTTCGTCGACGGCAACGTCAATGAGAACGCCGTCTGGTACTACCCGGAGCCGAGTGCCGCGGCGGCCAACATCCGCGACCGGGTGGCGTTCTGGAAGGGTGTCAAGGTCGAGGCCTGAACGCAGCCATGGGGTCACCCCCGTGGCCCGAACTCACTTTTGCGCCTTGAACGACGTGAAGATCCGCGTCTGCACCCGCCGGATGTCCTGCGGCACGGCGTCCGGCGGGGTCATCCGCTTCTGCTCGGGTTCGCTCAAAAAGATGGTCTTGTTCTCCGCCACATCCTTGCGGACGAGCTTGACCGATGCCGCGTTCGGGTTCGCGTAGAACACCTTGTTCGTGAGGCCGGCCGCCACATCGGGGCGAAGGATGTAGT
>CAXTDH010000359.1:0-4269 GCA_964242405.1 uncultured Rhizobacter sp.
GCGCCGTGCTGCCTGGCGTGAGGGCGTCGGCGCTGGCGCCCAGCACCAGGTCCAGCAGGAGATCGACCGCGCCCGGGGGGCCGGCACCATCGACACCATCGGCAGTCATCGAGCCGCCGATCGACACCGCGGGTGCGGTCGTCTGCGCCTCCGCAAAGGTGCCCAGGTCGATGTCGACGGCGCCCGACCAATCGATCGCCTGCTCGTCGACCAGGCCGACGCGCACCGCCTCCTCCGGCGTAAAGCGCTGCTCGAGGGCGGTGCTGGCGGCGTCCGGTGCCGGTTCGTCGTCGTCGTATGCCGTTCCGGCAGCGGCCGCATTCGGCAGGGGCACGTTGAAGATCGCTTCCAGCTGCTTGACCATCAGGTTGTGGTCGAGCTCGGACATCGGCGCCGCTTTCAGCGACTCGGCATGCGCCGGCGACAGCTGGCCGAAGAAGCGGCGCTGCGCCTCCTCGGGCCAGCCGACCAGCCGCAGCCCGTCGTTCAGGTCCTTCATCAGCGGCGGCAGCTGCATCAGGAACTTCTTGCGCATCGCCGGCGAACCCTTGGGCTGCACGCTCATCACCAGGTCGCGGCCGGCACGCCTGAACCGCTGCGACCGGTCGGACGCAGCGCCCTCCCGGCTCGCCGCCAGCACCAGCGCCTGGCTCCAGACCTGCGTCAGGAAGTCGCCCAGATAGCCCGGCAACGCCAGCGGCCCGAGGGCACCCTGCAATTGCAGCATGTAGCGCTGCTGCAGGCGCAGCTCGGTCTCCTTGTTCTCCAACGTCAGGGCGGTGCCGTTGCGTTCGACCTCGTCGCTCGACTGTTCGGCAATGAACCGTTCCAGTTCACCGAGCTGGGCGGCGTACAGCTCGATCTGGTCGAAATCGCCGTCGACGATCTCCTGCACCAGCTCGCTCACCCGGTCGAGGAAATGCCGGCCCGGCCCGTCGTCGAAGTCGTCGAATGCACAGGCGAGCGACGCCATGCGGTTGACGAAGCGGCGCACCGGGTGGCGACGCGACGAGAAGAAGCTGCGGTCGCTCAGTGCCACTCGCAGCACCGGCAACTGCAGGCGGGCGATCTGCCGCGCCATCTGCGGCGGCACCCGGGCGTCCGACAAAATCTGGTCGAAGAGGCTGCCGACGACGTCGATCACCATGTGGTCGAGCTGCCCGGTCGAGGCCTGCAGCAGTTCCTCCCGGTGCGCCCGGATGAGGTTGACCGCCATCATCTCGCCGGCAGGATCCAGGCTGCGCCCGTGGTCGGTGTCGTAGGGGCCGAGCCCGGTTGAACGGCCTGACTGCCCGGGTGGCGAACCGGTGTCGTCGAACGGTCTTACCGATCCCGGGTGACCGACGGACTGCAGACGCCCACCACCGGTGAGCGGTGCGCGAGCCGTCGACCTGCCGGCTTCGCCGGGGCCCGGTGAGTGATCGCCGGTCTGGCCGACGGCAGCGTTGAGGCGCCGCAGCAGCGACATCAGTTGCGCATCCGCCCCGGCCTGGCCGTCGCCCCGATCGCCAGCGCTGCGGACACCCGTGCCGCTGCGGTTCGAAGGCCCGAAGCCGTGACCGCCGCCGCTGTTGGTGGCGGTGCCGGTGCCGCCGCCATGACCGCCACCGGTGCCGTGGTCTCCACCGTTGCCGTGAACACCGCCACCACCGCTGTCACCGTCGGCCGCTGCCCCGCCGACCGAGTCGGCATCGACCAGCTCGCCACGTGCGCTGTTCAGCGTCACATAGCCCGAATTGCCGCCCGAGCCGTGCCCTTCGACGCTGCGTGCGGTCAGCACGGCCGGCCGTATGCCGCGTGCCTGCAGCTCCTGGACGATGTCGCCGTAGCAGGTCGGCATCGCCCGCGCCATCGCCTGCCCGAACTCGCGGGCGAGCAGGGCCCGCTCCGCCGGTTCGCGCGACACGACCTCGATCGCCCGGTGCAGCGGTGCGCCCAGCATCTCGGCCCGAAGCGGGTTGCGCTCGAACTCGGACCGGCTGCCCTGCAGCAAGGAGCCGACATAAGGCGCCAGTTCGCGCAGCTCGGCGTCGCAGGCATGGGAGATCGTCTGGCCGATGCGGTCGGCGAACATGCGTTCTTCCATCTCGTCGTCGCCGACCAGGCTGAGCGTCTGCCAGTTGGCCGTCGCCAGCGTCCTGCCGCTGTCATGGCGAGGCGCGAGCTCCGCAGTGATCTTCTCCTGCAGCACCTGGCCGAAGGTGCGGTGGAAGGCGCTCGCCTGACGGCGCAAGGCGACCAGCGCCGAATTGCAGACGTCGCGCTCGTTGATCCGGGTGCTCGACTGTGCGCCGGCACCCAGGCTGTCGCAGACACGGCCCAGCACCGACTGCAGGGTCGTCCGGATCTTCTGGATCGCCGCCTCGAGGGCGGCCTGCGATCGGGGGTCGGTCGGCAGCATCACGGTCGGCTTGGTTCCTACCTTCGGATCAGACGGCCGTCCAGCGGCTCGAGTTGCCGGCCGCACGAGGGGCAGGTCGCCTCACCTTAGCGCGCCGGGGGCTCCTGCAAGCGCCGATGAGCCCCTCCAAAGCCGCCATCTGTCGCATCACTTGCGCAGCGCGTCGCGAATCTCCCGCAGCAGGACGACGTCCTCGGGCGTGGCCACGGCCTCCGGCGGCTGAACTTCCCGTTTCAGCCGGTTGATCTGCCGCACCATGAGAAAGATGATGAAGGCCAGGATCAGGAAATTGATCGCCACGGTGATGAAGTTGCCGTACGCGAACAGCGGCACGCCGGCCTTGGTCAGCGCCTCGTAGGTCATCGGCCCGTTGTAGCCGGCCGGCGGGTTCGCCAGCATGACGAAGTAGTTCGAGAAGTCGATGCCGCCGATGATGCGCCCGATCACCGGCATGATCAGGTCCTTCACGACCGAGTCGACGATCTTGCTGAAGGCCGCGCCGATGATGACGCCGACCGCCAGGTCGACGACGTTGCCTTTCAAGGCGAACAGCTTGAACTCGGACGCGAACGACATGGGTGGGCTCCTGGGGCTGGGGTTGTAGGGCGGCCGCATCTTCTGAGCGGCCAGCCGGGGGTGAGGCTGATTCTCTGCGCAATCACGCCTTGATCTTGCGGGGGGCGGCGAGGCCCCGAGCGCTTCGATACAGCCGCTAGAATTGCAGGTTGCCCGCGGACCGACGATCCGTTTCGAGGAGTTCAATGAGCACGTCCATTTCCGCTGCTTCCGCGACGCCGGCTCGACCGGCGCCACCCGGAGCGGCACCTGCCGGGCCGAGCACGCCGGCATCCGCCCCGGTCGACAGCGGCAAGCGAACCTGGATCATCGCGTCGAGCTGCCTGGGGGCGGTCGGGGCGGGCTTCGTCGCGGTGCCCTTCGTCAGCAGCTTCGAGCCGTCGGAACGGGCGCGGGCCGCAGGCGCTGCGGTCGAGGCCGACATCAGCAGCTTGCAGCCCGGCCAGAAGATGACGGTCGAGTGGCGTGGCAAGCCCGTCTGGATCGTCCGCCGCACGCCCGAGCAGCTGGCTGAACTGGCCAAGGTCGACGGCTTGCTCGCCGATCCGAAATCCGCCCGGACCAATTTCGCGACCACGCCCCCGTACGCCCGCAACGACACCCGGGCGATCAAGCCGGAGTACCTGGTCGTCGTCGGCATCTGCACCCACCTGGGCTGCTCGCCGAGCGACAAGTTCACGCCCGGCGCCCAGCCGTCGCTGCCGGCCGACTGGGCGGGCGGCTTTCTCTGCCCCTGTCACGGGTCGACCTTCGACATGTCGGGCCGGGTCTACAAGGACAAGCCCGCGCCCGACAACCTCGAGGTGCCGCCCTACCAGTACCTGAGCGCCAGCCGGATCCTGATCGGCGAAGACAAGAAGGCCTGACCGGCTGCCGCAGGCGCCGATCGCCCCCCAGACGCAATCCGCAAGACTGCACCACGAGCAAACCACTCCCCAATGGCCACGTACCACGAAGCCCCGCCCGGCGCCACGGCACCGCAGAAGATGCTGAACTGGGTCGACAACCGGTTTCCACTGTCGAAGCTCTACAACGAGCACGTCGGCCAGTACTACGCGCCGAAGAACTTCAACATCTTCTACGTTTTCGGCTCGTTGGCGATGCTGGTGCTGGTGATCCAGATCACGACCGGCATTTTCCTGGTGATGAACTACAAGCCCGATGCGGCGCAGGCCTTCGCGTCGGTCGAGTACATCATGCGCGACGTGCCGGGCGGCTGGATCATCCGCTACATGCACTCGACCGGCGCGAGCGCGTTCTTCATCGTCGTCTACCTGCACATGTTCCGCGGC
>CAXTDH010000360.1:0-4261 GCA_964242405.1 uncultured Rhizobacter sp.
CTATTCGGCTTTCCGAAGGCCAACAAGCGCTACCCCGCTGCGCCGCCGGTGCCCGAGACGGTGCTCATCAACCCGGTCGTCATTCCGCTCGGCGAACTCGAGGAAGAAGGCTGGGAAGGTTGCCTGTCGGTTCCCGGCATGCGCGGTGTCGTGCCCCGGTTCGCGCGGCTGCGCTACACCGGCTTCGGGCCAGGCGGCGAGGTGATCGACCGGGAGGCCGAGGGCTTCCATGCGCGTGTCGTCCAACACGAATGCGACCACCTCGTCGGCAAGCTCTACCCGATGCGCATCCGCGATTTCAGCCGGTTCGGCTTCACCAGCGTGCTGTTCCCCGAGCTCGATCCCGACGACGACGACTGACGAGGCGGGCCACGCGCTGCCCTCGGCCGCGCGGCGATCAACGGCGCCGGCAACGGTCAACGACAGCGGCACCGATGGCGTTGTGGGTGGGACGGCACTCTCGCCGTTCGTTCGATACCTTTGGAGCCCCCATGAAAAGATCGCTGATCGCGCTCACCCTCGCCATCGCCGCCGCTGGCGCTTACGCCCAAGCCGGCACCGCCGTCAAGGAAGCTGGCAAGGCGACCGCCGAAACCGCCAAGCAGGGGACCGAAAACGTCAAAGCTGCGGGCAGTGGTGAACCGACGAAGACGATGCACAAAGCCAAGGGCAAGATGCACAAGGCGAAGGCCCGGCATGCGGCGCACAAGTCGGGCGCCGCTGCAAAGAGCGCCGTCCAGTAAGAGGACGCTGGCCCGGCTACAGGTTGCGGATCTCCAGAGGTTCCGACAACTTGTCAGCCGGCTCGAAGCCGAACACACGCCCGTAGAACGCGAGTTCGGCTTCGAGCACCCTGTGGATCGTCGCAGCACGGCGGAAGCCGTGTTGTTCGCCATCGAACATCAGGAGTGCGACCGGCAGGCCCTTGGCATCGACCGCGTCGAACATTGCCTGTGCCTGGTCGGGCGGCACTGCCTTGTCTCCCCGACCCTGAAACAGGATCATCGGCGCGGCCAGGCGGTCGGTATGGTGGATCGGTGAGCGGGCCCGGTAGAGCGCCGCCTCGGCCGGCCAAGGCCCGACCAGGCGGTCCAGATAGCGGGATTCGAACTTGTGCGTGTCCCGCACCAGCGCCTCCAGGTCGCCGATGCCGTAGTGGCTGGCACCGGCTTTGAAGAAGTCGCGGAAGGTCAGGGCGCAGAGCGTGGTGTAGCCGCCGGCGCTGCCGCCGCGGACGATCACGCGGCCCGAGTCGGCGTCGCCGCGGGCGATCAGGAAGCGGGCCGCATTCACCGAATCGTCGACATCGACGACGCCCCAGCGACCGTCGAGCCGCTGTCGATAGGCGCGGCCATAGCCCGTGCTGCCGCCGTAGTTCACGTCGACGATGGCGAAGCCGCGGCTCGTCCAGTACTGGTAGGACCACTTGAAGCCGGGGTCGGCCGCACCGGTCGGGCCGCCATGGCTGATGACGATCAGCGGCGGCTTCTCGCCGTCGGGGCCACGGGCATCCCGGTTCGTCGGCGGGTAGAAGAACGCATGGGCCTCGGCGCCGTCCGTCGTCGGGAACGAGATCGGCTCCGCGACCGATACGAAGGCAGGGTCGACCGCGGCGTCGCTCGACACCCGCAGGACGCGGTGGCCGCCGGTGCGCAGATCGAGCCGCACCACCGCGGCGGCCTCGGTCGCCGTCGCCCCAATGAAGACGGCGAAGCCGGCGCCGACGCGCAGCTCGGCGATGGCGGTGCAGGGCGTGTCCAAGGCCTGGAAACTGCCGCCGTCGAGGTCGAGGATCGCCAGCTGCGAAAAGCCGTCGCGCAGATAGCTGCAGACGATGCGGCCGGCCCCGTCGAAACCGTAGGTCGACTGACCGAACGACCATTGCGGTGTGCCGAACTCCGCCGCCATCGGCTGCAAGGCCTGCGAGGTACCGTCGCGCCACCGGTAGAGGTTCCACCAGCCGCTGCGGTCGGAGACGAAATAGAGCTCTCCTGCCGGTGACCACGACGGCTGGAAGATCGATTCACCCGGCCCGCCGGCGACGAGGTGGGCCGCCGAAAGACGGCCGTCGGCATCGACATCCGCCAGCCACAGGCGATTGCCGTCCCACGGCATGTCGGGGTGATCCCAGCTCAGCCAGGCGAGCTGTTGGCCGTCGGGGCTGAGCGCGGGGCTCGAGAAGAAGTCATGGCCGTCGGCGAGCACGTCGGCCCGGCCGTTGGCGAGGTCGATGGCCACGAGCGTCGCCACCGGCTCGGTGCCGGCGGCGTCGCCGGTGTGGTCCTCGCGCACGGCGATCAGCCGGTTGCGTCGCCGGTCGACGACCGCGTCGGCATGGCGCAGGCGCGGGTCGTGGGTCAGGGCGCTGGGCACGCCGCCGGCCTCGACCCGGTAGAGCCGCTGGTCGTCGAGATGCGTGAAGACCGCAGCGCCCTGGCCCAGCAGCACGAAGGCGCCGCCGCCGTATTCGTGCACCCTGTTGCGGACATTGAAGGGTGCGGGCACGAGGTCGTGCAGCGAGCCGTCGGCACTGCAGGCGACCAGCACGTGGCGGCCGTTCTCCTGCGGTCGACCTTCGGTCCAGAAGATGTCGTCACCGTCGATCGCCGTCTGGCCGAGACGGATCGTGGCCGCGGAAATCAGCTCCGCGGTGACGGGCGACGGCCAGGATCCGAACGGCAGGGCGGGTGAGGGCATGAGAGCGACCGCGCGGGCCGTGGTGTGGGCGTCGGCGATTCTGCCGCCGTCGCCGTGGTCGTGGTCGTCCGCAAGGGCGCTCTCGAGGGCGCTCCCGGGAGTGCCTGCGTCGTTTCGGCGGCGCTCGCCCCGGGCACGTTCGCGCTGCACGAACAGATACAGGCTTTCGACCTTCTCGCGCGCCCAGGGCGTCTTGCGCAGGAACTTCAGGCTGGAGCGGATGCTCGGGTCATGAACGAAGCTGTTGACCGGGATGCGCTCGCCGAGCCCGGCCCACCCGAAGTGCTCGACCAGCCCGGTCACCATCGCCTCCAACGTCACCCCGTGCAGCGGGTTGCGCCGCTGTGGCCCTGGGCTCGGCCGCGGCGCGACAGCGGGCGGCGGCGCGTCCGTCATCGTCCGGCTCGGAGCTGCCCGGCATGGTGGGCGATGTGGTCGGCGATGAAGGTCGAGATGAAGTAGTAGCCGTGGTCATAACCCTCATGGCGCCGCAGGGTGAGTGCCTGCGCGGCGGCGGCACCCGCGGCCTCGAAACGCTCTGGGTGCAGCTGCTCGGCGAGGAACTTGTCGGCCAGGCCCTGGTCGATCAGCAGCGGCGGCAGGCGAGCACCGGCCGCCACCAGTTCGGTCGCGTCGTGCCGGGCCCAGGCGGCGCGGTCGTCACCGAGGTAGCCGGTGAACGCCTTGACACCCCAGGGGCAGTGCATCGGCGCGGCGATCGGCGCGAGGGCCGAAACGCTCTTGTACAAGCCCGGGTTGCGCAGAGCGAGCGTCAAAGCGCCGTGGCCGCCCATCGAGTGGCCGAAGATGCCGCCCCGTTCGCTATCGGCCGGGAAGTGCTGCGCGACGAGCCGGACGAGCTCCCCGCTCACATAGCTGCCCATGCGCCAGTGCTCGTGCCACGGCGCTTCGGTGGCGTCGAGATAGAAGCCGGCGCCGTGGCCGAAATCCCAGGCCGCGTCGGCACCGGGAACGCCGGTGCCGCGCGGGCTGGTGTCGGGCGTGACGATCATCAAGCCGTGTTCGGCGGCATGGCGCTGTACGCCGGCTTTGGTCGCGAAGGTTTCTTCGTTGCAGGTCAGGCCGGCGAGGAAGTACAGCACCGGCACCGGGCCCGCGTCGGCCTGCGACGGGCGAAAGACGCCGAAGCGCATCGGCAGGCCGATCACGTCGGAGGAGTGTTCGTAGTAGCCCTGCACGCCGCCGTGGCAGGCGTGCTCGGACAAGGTCTTGAGGTCGGTGGTCATGGCGTCGGCGGGTCGCTGCTACGGCTTGTCAGTACAGCACCACCGAGCGGATCGACTCGCCGCGCTTCATCAGGTCGAACCCGTCGTTGATGTTCTCGAGTGGCAGCCGGTGCGTGATCAGCTCGTCGATGTTGATCTTCTTCTCCATGTACCAGTCGACGATCTTCGGCACATCGGTGCGGCCGCGTGCGCCGCCGAAGGCCGAGCCCTCCCACTTGCGGCCGGTGACCAGCTGGAACGGCCGGGTCGCGATCTCGGCACCGGCTTCGGCGACGCCGATGATGATGCTGCGGCCCCAGCCCTTGTGCGTGCACTCG
>CAXTDH010000361.1:0-4258 GCA_964242405.1 uncultured Rhizobacter sp.
GGCTGCTGCTGAAGCTGGCCGCGATCTTCGCGCTGGTCGGCGTCGTGCCGGGGCTGCTGATCTACACCGTCAGCTACCAGTTCGTCTCGCGCAGCATCGAGAGCTGGTTCGACGTGCGGGTCGAAAGCGCGCTCGATGCCGGCCTGACGCTCGGCAAGGGCACGCTCGACGCCATCCGCGCCGATGTGGCCGCCAAGACGCGGCTCGCTGCCGAGCGCCTGGGCGACCTGCCCGGCGGCTCGCAACCGCTGACGCTCGAGCGGCTGCGCGAGCAGATGGCCGTGCAGGACGTGGCCATCATCGGCGCTGCCGGCCAGACGCTGATGACCGCCGGCGGCAGCCTGATGCCACGCACCCCGGTCACGACGCAGATGCGGCAGCAGGCGCGCAACAGCGCCGTCTACAGCGAGCTCGCCGGCCTCGACGAGGAGGCGGGCGCCAATCCGGCCGCAGCCCGGGTGCGGGCACTCGCCTACATCCCGACGATGTCGTTCGCGCTCAACGCCGAAGACCATTTCCTGCTCGTCACGCAGGCGGTGCCGGTGGGCCTCGCGGCCAATGCGCTGGCCGTGCAGTCGGCTTACCGCGAATACCAGCAACGAGCGCTCGCCCGGGGCGGCCTGCGCAAGATGTACATCGGCACGTTGACGCTGGCGCTCGTGCTGGCGGTCATCGGCGCCCTACTGCTCGCCGTCGCGGTGAGCCATCAACCGGCTCGGCCGCTCTTGTTGCTGGCCGAGGGCCTGCGCCAGGTCGCCGAGGGCGACCTGCCCGCCAAGCCGGTGTTCGCCTCCCGCGACGAGCTCGGCGGCCTGACCCGCTCTTTTGCCGAGATGACGACCCAGCTGTCGGAAGCGCGCCAACTGGCGGAGCGCAGCGTCATGCAGGTCGAGGGTGCGCGCACCAACCTGCAGACCATCCTCGACAACCTGACCGCCGGCGTCATCGTCTTCGACCGCGACGGCCGGATCGAGACCGTCAACCCCGGTGCCACCCGGATCCTGCGCCTGCCGCTGTCGGCCTACCGCGGCCGCACGCTCGCCGAGGTGATCGGCCTGCAACACTTCGCCGATGCCATCGCCCAGCGCTTCGCGCTCCACGCGACCAGCCCGGAGGCCGGCGAACGCGACCAGTGGCAGGAGGCCTTCGAGCTGCAGACCGATGGCCGCGACCGCGCCTCCACCACCCTGCTGGTGCGCGGCGCCGCCATGCCGCAGGGCGCACGGCTGATGGTCTTCGACGACATCACCGAGCTCGTCTCGGCGCAGCGCAGCGAGGCCTGGAGCGAGGTGGCGCGGCGCCTGGCGCATGAGATCAAAAACCCGCTCACCCCGATTCAGCTGTCGGCCGAGCGGCTGCAGCACAAGCTCGCGAGCAAGCTCGAAGGCAGCGACCGGGCGATGCTGGCGCGGTCGGTCGACACCATCGTCAACCAGGTGCAGGCCATGAAGGCGCTGGTCAACGAATTCCGCGACTATGCCCGGCTGCCCGCCGCTCATCTGGTGCGGATCGACCTCAACGAGCTGGTCACCGAGATTCTCGGCCTCTACGGGGCGGCCCAGGAATCCGGCCAACTCGAGGCCCAGCTCGGGCGCGGCCTGCCGGCCATCATCGGTGACCACACCCAGCTGCGCCAGGTCGTCCACAACCTGGTGCAGAACGCGCTCGACGCGGTCGCCGATCGTCGGGGTGGGCTGGTTCGAATCGAAACCGAGGTGGCGCGGACCGAGCAGGGTGAGCCGCGGGCGGTGCGGTTGCAGGTCATCGACAACGGGCCGGGGTTTTCGGAGGGCGTGCTCAAGCGTGCCTTCGAGCCTTATGTGACGACCAAGTCCAAGGGCACCGGGCTCGGCCTGGCGGTCGTCAAGAAGATCGCCGACGAGCATGGGGCGCGGGTGCGCATCGTCAACCTCGTGGTGTCGACCGACGACCCCCGGCCGTGCGGGGCGCAAGTCTCGTTATCATTCCCCAAAATTGCGCTGCCGGAGGGTATCCGCGCCGAGGCGGCCGTGACCGGCCCCGGGGCGCACTGAGGCGTATGGCCACCATACTTGTTGTCGACGACGAGCTCGGAATCCGGGCGTTGTTGTCCGAGATCCTTGCCGACGAAGGCCACACCATCGAGCTGGCCGAGAACGCGGCGCAGGCGCGCGCCTGCCGTGAGCGGATGCGCCCCGATCTGGTGTTGCTCGACATCTGGATGCCGGATGTCGACGGCATCACGCTGTTGAAGGAATGGGGCGCGACGGGCGCGCTGACGATGCCGGTCATCATGATGAGCGGGCACGGCACCATCGACACCGCGGTCGAGGCGACCAAGTTCGGCGCCATGGCATTCCTCGAAAAGCCGATCACCTTGCAGAAGCTGCTGCGGGCGGTCGAGCAGGGGCTGGTCAAGCCGAGCGGGCGGGTCGGCCTTGCGGGGGGGTTCGGGCAACTGCACGCGTCGAACCAGCCGGGTGACGGAGGCCTGGGCGCCGGTTACGGCGAGGCGGCGGCGGGTGTGGCCAGCGGTGCGCAATTGACGGCTGCGCCTTTGGTGCTGGGCCCACAGCCGGAGCAAAGCTTCGACCTCGACCGTCCGCTGCGCGAGGCGCGGGACGGCTTCGAGAAGAGCTACTTCGAGTTCCACCTCGCGCAGGAGAACGGCAGCATGACCCGCGTCGCGGAGAAGACCGGACTCGAGCGCACCCATCTCTACCGCAAGCTGAAGCAGCTCGGCGTCGACCTGTCGCGCAACAAGCGCGGCGGCAGCGGCTGACCGGCCGACCGGACCAACCGGACGGTTCGCTATACTCGCGCCCTCTCGGCCTGGTAGCTCAGTTGGTAGAGCAGCGGATTGAAAATCCGCGTGTCGGTGGTTCGATTCCGCCCCAGGCCACCAAGCTGCTTTTTTCAGGACGTCCCAGAAGATCCAGAGAAGTCCGAAAGCCTCAAGTGATCAGCTACTTGGGGCTTTTTTCTTATCCGAAGATGTTCCGCTGGATTTGGCAACATCAGGTGCGGGCGGACCGGTGCTGCTGTGGTTTACACCTTGGACGGTCGGCGCCCAGAAATTGTCGGCATCTGCATGTCGGCTATCAGCCAAATATCTGAAGATCAGAATTATTGGAATATCTGATATTTGGATAGTTCGGATGCGAACGCAACGCCCTCACTCTCTTGTCACGGCGCCGCAGCTCGGCGTGCTGCTCAGGTCCGCGCGAAAGCAGCTGGGCCTGACGCAGGCCGCGGTGGCGGGCCGCTTGGGGCTGAGCCAGAACCGCGTCTCCCATTTGGAGCTGCACGCGGACGAGCTGAGCGTCAAGCAACTGCTCGGCTGGTGCGCCGTGCTGGGGCTGGAGCTGCAGATGGCCCAGCGGGCCGCTGCGACTTCCGATCCGACCGTGGAATGGTGACATGGGTCGCCGATCGCACAGCCAGACCCTCGGCTTGTGGGCCAACGGGGAACGTGTCGGCCGCTGGACCCTCACGGCGCGCGTGGCACGGAGTTGCAGTGCGACCCCGCGTGGCTGACCTCTCCCGCAGGTCGACCGCTGTCCCTGTCGCTCCCCCTCAGCTTCGACAACGAGCCGCTGAACGGGCCTGCGGTCGAGAACTACTTCGAGGGCTTGCTGCCCGACAGCGATGCCATTCGCCGCCGCGCTGCCGCGCGCTTCAAGACGGGATCGACCAAGGCTTTCGACCTGCTCGCCGCCATCGGACGCGACTGCGTTGGCGCCCTCCAGCTGCTTCACGGCGACCAGGAGCCCACGGGCGTCGACCGCATCGACGGGGTGTGGCATTGGATGAGGCAGCCATCGAGCGGCATCTGCTCGAAACCGTCAGCGCCGACACCTTCGGGGTCGGGCGCGACCCCGACGACGACTTTCGCATTTCGCTGGCCGGCGCACAGGAGACTTCTGCCAGGCGACCGCCACCTCGCCGCACATGAAGTACGAGAACGAGGGCGGCCCGGGACAGATGCGAGGTGAGCTGCCGGCAGGATTCGCGGAAGTGGTGGCCGACAAGGTGTTGGGGGGCTTGATGGCGGCGACCCGGGCGCTGGAAACAGCAGGCCCAGCCAGGGTCTGACATCGGACCCTCAGACTGTCCGACCCCTGATGGGTCCATCAGCTGCAGACACCGTTCCGCAGATGCCCCTCGGCCTGATGAGATTCGCCGTGCGGGCCCGTCATCACCTCTTCGTCACCTGGTACAAATACGCAAGCGAGAGGCGCCGCAGGCGGGTTCGTCGTCACGTCGGGCCGCTTCACCG
>CAXTDH010000362.1:0-4249 GCA_964242405.1 uncultured Rhizobacter sp.
GTGCTAGGCTGTGTACATCCAACCACACTGATACACCATGTCGACCACCCTGACAGTTCGCCTGGAAGACGAGGTCAAGAACCGCCTGGACGTTTTGGCGGAGGCGACCAAGCGCAGCAAATCATTCCTTGCAGCGGAAGCCATCCGTGCCTACGTCGAAAGCAACGAATGGCAGATCGGCGAGATCAGCGCGGCGCTCGGCGAGGCGCAAGCCGGTGATTTCGTCGATGACGAGGAAGTTGCCGCGCTCGCTCAAAAGTGGCGCGTGAATGCGGGTTAGATGGTTGCGTGTAGCCCTGCGCAATCTCGATGACGAAGCGGCCTACGTCGCATCCGTCGACCTGGCCGCCGCGCGTCTGGTGGTCGAACGTGTGCTTGTGGCAGTGGCCTTGCTCGGCGATCAACCGAGGCTCGGCCGGCCGGGGCGCGTGCCCGGAACGCGGGAACTCTTCGTCGCGAAGACCCGGTACATCGTGCCTTATCGCGTGACGAACGAGACGGTCGAGATCCTGCGCGTATTCCACAGCTCGCGCCGCCCGCCCGATCGGTGGTGAGCTGATCGAGGCCCGCCAAACGTTGCGATCGGTCGAACTTCTGGTCGAACTTCCGCGCCTTTCGGCACTCTGTCGCCGATGTTCAAGCTGACGCCCTCGATGCGCCGCCGCATCACCGCCGCCGCGGCCTTGTCGCTGATCACGATGGTGGCGCTGGCGGGCTGCGTCGGCCTGGATGTGCAGGAGCGCAAGTGGATCTTCCAGGCGTCCGCCATCCGTGCCGACGCGGCCGATCCGGCCGACGCCCGAGACGATGAAACGTCCGGCAGCAGCAGCAAAGGCGTATGGATCGGCTATCCGTCGAAGGCGAGCGGCAGCGATGTCCGGCTTCAGGCCGTCTGGTACCCGAACGACAGGCCGAACGCGCCAGCGCTGCTCTACCTCCACGGGGCCCGCTGGGGCATCGAGGACAGCAGCTTTCGAATCGAGCAGATGCGCGAACTCGGCTTCTCGGTGCTGGCGCTCGAGTACCGCGGCTTCGGCCGCAGCACCGACGAGTTGCCGTCGGAGGCGACTGTCGTCGAGGACGCCCGTGCCGGCTGGAGGTGGCTCGAGGGGCACCACCCGGCGCGCGACCGCGACATCTGCGGCCAGTCGCTCGGAGGCGCGATCTCGGTCGACCTCGCGTCGCAGGTGCAGGATGCGAAGGGGCTGATCGTCGAAGGCACCTTCACCTCGATCGCCGACGTGGTTCGCAGCTTCCGCTGGGGCTGGCTGCCGATCGCGCCGCTGATTACCCAGCGCTTCGATTCGGTCGACAAGATCGGCAAGGTCACGGCGCCCGTGGTCGTGGTGCACGGCGCGAACGACAGGCTGATCCCGCCCTCGCTCGGCCGGGCGCTGTACGAGCGGGCGACGACGGCCAAACGCTTCGTGCTGGTCGAAGGCGGCACGCACTACAGCACCAACCGGGTCGGCGAGGCGCAATACCGCGAGGCACTGCACGAGCTGTTCGGCCTCGGCACCTGAGCGAAGCGTGGCACTGAGCGGAAGGTAGCACCGCGCTTTCGTGCACGCGTGGTTCAATCGGCGATGGCCGCGGCACTCGCCCCCGCCACACCGAACCGGATCTGATCATGGTCACCATCAAGCTGAAGAAGCCGCCCTCGAACGGACAGGCGCCCGCGCTGAAGCGCCCACCCGTCAGGGGCAGCAGCGCCGGTGTCAAGAACCGGCCCACGCTCGCTGAAGCACAGCAGCAACGCGCCGAGCGCGAAGCGCATTACCAGGATCAGCTGCGACAGCGATCGGCCGGCGATCCGGCCCGACGATCCGATCCTCGACCCGATCAGCGACCCGCTTTTAGACCGAACCAGCGACCCGATCAACGACCTGCTTTCCGGCCGGACCAGCGACCGGACCCGCATCGGTCCCCCGCCCGTCCGGCCAGCGGCGGCCCGGTCAACGGGAGGCAACGACAGGACACTCGTGTGGACGGCAGGCCGCCTCGACAGCAGCCGGAGCCGCAAAGGCCGCCGTATCAGCCTGCCCAGCAGCCGCTACACCATCAGCAGCCACGCCGACAGCAACCACCGCAACTACACCATGAGCAGCGGCTAGACCTGCAGCCGCACCGTCAACAACCGTCGCAGCAAGAGCAGCCGTCTCGCCAGCAGCGCCCGACGCGACCGCTTCAATCGCGGAGCCAGCCCGAGCCGAGCCCTTACCGCAGCCCACGCCCCCAGCCCGCCCCCCTTCGCCGCCCGTTCGACCGCAGCGCCGACCGCCCCGCAGCCCGGCAACGCGTCGACGATGACGACGATGACTTCTCGACCGCGCATGCGGAGCACCCGCCCGGCAGCATGCGGCTGTCCAAGCGGATGAGCGAACTCGGCATCGCCTCGCGCCGCGAGGCCGACGAATGGATCGCGAAGGGTTGGGTGCGGGTCGACGACCAGATCGTGAGCGCGCTCGGCTCGCGGGTCATGCCGGGCCAGCGCGTCACGATCGATGCCCAGGCCAAGTACCAGCAGGCGCAGAAGGTGACGGTGCTGATCAACAAGCCGGTCGGCTATGTCAGCGGCCAGGCGGAGGACGGCTACGAGCCCGCGGTCGTGCTCGTCACGCCGGCCCACCAATGGGAAGGCGACCATTCGGGCACCCGCTTCCTGCGCGAACACACCAGGAACCTGGTACCCGCCGGGCGGCTCGACATCGACTCGGTCGGCCTGCTGGTGCTGACGCAGGACGGGCGAGTCGCCAAGCAACTGGTCGGGGAGGACAGCGACATCGAGAAGGAGTACCTGGTGCGGGTCGCGGCGCCGAGCGTTGGTCACGACGTGCCCTCGAGGAAACACGCCAGCGCCGGGAACGCCTCGACCCCCACAGACACGCCGAACAGTAGCAACGCCGCGAATGCCACGAACGCCGCGAACGCCCGCAGCGGCCTGGCGGAAGCCGACCTCGAACTGCTGCGCCATGGCCTCGAACTCGACGACGAGGCGCTCCTGCCGGCCACCGTCGAGTGGGTCAACGACGACCAACTCCGTTTCGTGCTGCGCCAGGGCAAGAAGCGCCAGATCCGCCGGATGTGCGAGGCGGTCGGCCTGCAAGTGCTCGGGTTGAAGCGCGTCCGGATCGGCCAGGTGATGCTCGGTGACCTGCCACCGGGCCAATGGCGCTACCTTCGGCGCGAAGAAGGCTTTTGAACCGCGGTGGCCTCAGCCGATCAGCACGAAGCCGCGCGTCCGGCCTTCGTTGTCGGCGTCGGCCGTGTTCATCGCCGCGAACAGGTCGTCGGCGGTGACCCAGACGGGCGGGTACTTGTAGCGGGAGACGTCGAGCAGCAGGAACCGGTCGGTGCGGGCGTCGTAGGCCGCCAGCGGCGAGATGTGGCCGCCCCGCTCCTGGCCGAGCGCGCGCCGGAGGTAATTGACGACCACATGACGACCGGTGCTCGCGAGCGCCGCGACCGCCGCTTCCCGGAAGGCGGCGACGCTGCTCGACCCGGCGTGCTGCACCTCGGCCTTGACGCCGTAGCGCTCCGCCAGGCGACCGAACTGATCGAGCGTCATGCCACGCATCATCAGCAGCGCCAGCGGCCGTATCTGCTCGGTGCTGTCGTCGAGGAGGTTGTCTTGCGTGAAGACGTTGAAGGTCTCGAAGCCCGGGGTGGGCGGCGCCGGAACGTTCAACGCGTTGAGCACCATCACCAGCGTCGCGACGCCGCAGAAGGCCTGGTTCTTCTGCGTGACGAACTGCATCGCGAGCGGCCAATAGGCTGCCCGGGCGGTGCTCTCGAGCAACAATTCCTCGCCGGCCGCGGTCGCGAAGCCGATGAGGTTGGGCGGCAGCGGCAAAGTGTCGGCGCGGACGCTGGGCGCCGCCAGACAAGCTGCGACGACGATCGCCCGCAGCCAATTGCCGGCCGAGCCGGATCTTGCCACCGCCTTGCCCGGGCGCTCGGCCACGGCCGGCGCCGCGTCGGCTGCCGACCCCGCCATGTCCATCGAATCCCAGGCCGTCATCCGCATCGCGCCAGTTTACCGACAGTGACTGCGGGCCATGGCCACGACCGCCCTGCTCATTGCCGATGCCCTGCTACCCTCGACGCATGCTCTCCCATACCGCGGGCGACGCGGCTGGCTCCGGCGCGGCGCTCGCCTGCCTTTGCCCCGCCGGCCCCACCGCGTCCGGCGAGGCGGCCGCGGCGCTCGCCATCGCCGAGGCGCTGGTGCCCACCGTCCAGGTCGAGA
>CAXTDH010000363.1:0-4246 GCA_964242405.1 uncultured Rhizobacter sp.
GCCGTCCAGTGGGTGCGCAACGGCGCATCGGCTGCGAGCGGCGCGAGTTGCAGCGGCCAGACGAGGATCTGACGGAAGTGGCGAACGCGCTTGACGACGTCTTCGGTCGGCGGGGTCATCGAATTCAGGTCTCCTGATCAGTACGCCTTTTTCCTGTCCGCCGAGTGTCGCCACGATCGACGCAGCGGGCACATCGATCCTAGCAACCGACAGGCCGAGGCCGACAAGCTGTGTGAACGCAAGTGCCGTGAACCTGATCGCGGCGGCCCGTGAATCGGTGCAGCACCGGATACAAGCGATCGAAGCGTCGACCGCCGCCCTCGGCGCAGTCGGCAAAGCACCTGCGTGTACAGTCGATTCAGGCGGCGCACGAGGTGCGCCGGGAGGATCTGCATGAGCGACTTCGACTTCGATCTCTTCGTCATCGGCGCCGGCAGCGGCGGGGTGCGGGCCTCGCGGATGGCGGCGCAACTCGGCCAGCGGGTGGCGGTCGCCGACTGCGCGCCGCTTGGCGGCACCTGCGTCAACCTCGGCTGCATCCCCAAGAAACTGTACAGCTATGCCTCGCACTATGCGGAGGCCTTCGAGGAGTCGCACGGCTTCGGCTGGTCGGTGGCGCCGCCGACTTTCGACTGGGAGATGCTCAAGGCCAACAGGGCCCGCGAGATCAGCCGGCTGAACGGCGTCTATCTGAACCTGCTGGTCGCGGCGGGCGTCGAGGTGATCCCGGGGCGCGCGAAGGTGGTCGGGCCGCAGGAGGTCGAGGTCGACGGCCGACGGCATCGGGCGCGGCACATCCTGGTCGCGACCGGCGGCCGGCCGGTGGTGCCGGTGCTGCCGGGGCACGACCTGGCGATCACCTCGGACCAGATCTTCGACCTGGCGACCTTCCCGCGGCGGCTCGTCGTCGTCGGTGGCGGCTACATCGCCTGCGAGTTCGCCTCCATCTTCCAGGGGCTGGGTGCGGAGGTGACGCAGCTCTACCGCGGTGAGCAGGTCCTGCGCGGCTTCGACGACGAGATCCGCAACTTCGTCGCCGACGAGATGCGCAAGAAGTCGGTCGACCTGCGCACCCGTGCCGATGTCGAACGGATCGAGCAGCAGGGCGACGGCCTGGCGCTCACCCTGCGCGACGGCAGCAGCCTGGTCGCGGATACCGTCCTCTACGCCACCGGCCGGCATCCGAACACCGTCGGCCTCGGGCTGGCGGAGGTGGGGGTCGCACGCGGCGCCAATGGCTCGGTCGTCGTCGATGCTCATTACCAAAGCCGGGTCGCGAGCATCCATGCGCTCGGGGACGTGATCGACCGGGTGCAGCTGACGCCAGTCGCGCTCGCCGAGGCGATGACGCTCGTCGACCGGCTGTTCGGCACCGGTCAACGGACGATGGACTACGACCTCATCCCGACGGCGGTCTTCACCCACCCGAACGTCGGCACCGTCGGCCTGAGCGAGCAGCAGGCGAAGGAGCGCCACGGCCGCCTGCGGATCTACCGAAGCGAGTTCAGGGCGTTGCGGCACACGCTGTCAGGCAGCAGCGAACGGACGCTGATGAAGCTGGTCGTCGACGACGCCAGCGACCGGGTGGTCGGCCTGCACATGGTCGGCAGCGATGCCGGCGAGATCGTCCAGGGCTTCGCGGTGGCGATGCGCGCCGGGGCCACCAAGGCGGTATTCGATTCGACGATCGGCATCCACCCGACGAGCGCCGAGGAACTGGTCACGATGCGCCAGCCGGTGGCATGATCCTGGCCCCATGAAGATCGACACCCCTCACATCGCTCCTGCTCGACCGGCCTGCCTGGCCGCGGCCCTCGTGGTCGCCGCCGCGCTGGGGGTGCCGTCTGCCCAGGCCGCCGATGCCAAGCCCAAGGCGCAGGCCGACAAGATCCTGACGCCGGCGCAACTCCGCGAGTGTCTGGCGCAACAGGCGAAGGTCAAGCAGCAGGATGCCGACTCGCTCAAGCAGCGCACGGCGCTCGACGCCGAGAAGGCCGACATCGCGCGCCTGGCCGAGACGCTGCAGTCGCAGCTCGCGACGCTCGACCGCACGAACGCCGAGGCGATCGATGCCTACAACGAACAGGTTCAAATCCGTGAGAAGCGGATCGATGCCTACCAGGCCAGCGTCGACCAGTACAACGCCAGGGTCGCGTCGCTGCAGAGCGAGCATGATGCACTCGCCAAGAATTGCGACAACCGGCGCTTCCTCGAAGACGACGAAACGGCGATCAAGAAAGGCAAGTGAAGGAAGGGCAAGCGAGGGAAGGGCAAGCGAGGGAAGGGCAAGTCACGACGGGCGGGCAGCGGCGCGGCGGCGCGGCGGCAGCGGCGGTCGAAAACTAGAATCGAAGGGCACCGCCATTCCCTGGAGACGACGATGAACGCTGCCACTGCCAACCCGCTGCTGCAGCCGTGGACGGCGCCTTTTGGCCTGCCGCCGTTCGTTGAGATTCGTGCGGAGCAGTTCGAGCCGGCGTTCGACGTGGCCCTGCCGGCGCACCTCGCTGAAGTCGCGGCGATTGGCGCCAACCCGGCGCCGCCGAGCTTCGACAACACGGCAGCCGCGCTCGACCGCAGCGGCCGCCTGCTCGACCGCGTCTCCGGCGTCTTCTACAACCTGACCTCGAGCGAGACCTCGCCGGAGCTCCAGGCGGTGCAGATGCGAATGGCGCCGCGGATGGCGGCGCACGGCAGTGCCATCTCACGGGACGAGGCACTGTTCGCCCGCATCGACAGCCTTCACGAAGCCCGGCGCACGCTGGGCCTGACGGCAGAACAGACGCGGTTGCTCGAGCGCATCCACTTCGACCTGGTCCGCGCCGGCGCCCGGCTGTCGAGCCCGGCGCAGGCGCGCCATGCCGAGATCATGGGCCGGCTCGCCGAACTCACCACCCGGTTCGGCCAGAACGTCCTGGCCGATGAGTCCGGCTATCAGTTGCTGTTAAAAGGCGATGCCGACATCGCCGGCTTGCCGGGTTTCGTGTTGGATGCGGCCAGGCAGGCGGCGCTCGAACGTGGCATCGAGGCGGGCTGGCTGATCACTCTGTCGCGATCCCACATCGTGCCCTTCCTCACCTTCTCGGAACGACGCGATCTGCGCGAGCAGGCCTGGCGCGCCTGGACGACCCGCGGCGAGCACGACGGCACGCACGACAACCGGCCGATCGCCCGCGAGATCCTGAGCCTGCGCCACGAGCAGGCTCAGCTGCACGGCTACACGAGCTATGCCGACTTTGCGCTGGCCGACACCATGGCGGGCAAGCAGTCGGCGGTGACGGCGCTGCTCAAGGAGGTTTGGGAGCCGGCGAAGACCCGTGCGGCGGAGGAGCGCGAAGCGTTGCAGGCGATGGCCATTTCCTGTGGCGATCGGTCGGTCACGGTTGAGGCCTGGGATTGGCGTTATTACGCCGAAAAAGTCCGGAAGGCGCGCTACGACCTGGACGAGGCGATCGTCAAGCCGTACTTCCCGCTGACCCGGATGGTCGAGGCGGCGTTCGACTGCGCCCGCCGGCTGTTCGGCCTCGAATTCGTCTTGCGGCCCGACATTCCGGCGTATCACCCGGATGTTCAGGTCTACGAAGTGCGCGATGCGGCCGGGGCGATGGTGGGCATCTTCCTGCACGACAACTTCGCCCGGCCGAGCAAGCGCAGCGGTGCCTGGATGAGCTCCTTCCGCAACCAGGCGAAGAACGTCGCAGCCGGCGAAGCGCCGCTCCTGCCGGTGATCGTCAACAACAACAACTTCGCCAAGGCTGCGCCCGGCGAGCCGACGCTGCTGAGTTTCGACGACGCGGCGACGCTGTTCCACGAGTTCGGCCACGGCCTGCACGGCTTGCTGTCGAACGTGACCTACGAGCGGCTCTCCGGCACGGCGGTGCTGCGCGACTTCGTCGAGCTGCCGTCGCAGATCTTCGAACACTGGCTCGCCGAACCGGCGGTGCTGAAGCGCCATGCCCGTCACTGTCGCACCGGCGAGCCGATTCCCGATGCGTTGGTCGAAAAGCTGCACGCGGCGCGCCACTTCAACCAGGGTTACGAGACGGTCCGCTATACCGCATCGGCGCTGGTCGACATGGCGGCTCATGCGCTCAGTGACGGCCAGGCGCCGGACGTGGTCGACTTCGAACGCGCCGAGCTGGCGCGCATCGGCGCGCCGGCCGATGTCGGCATGAACCATCGCCTGGTGCACTTCCAGCACCTTTTCTCGGGCTCCGGTTATGCGGCCGGCTACTACGTCTACCTC
>CAXTDH010000364.1:0-4234 GCA_964242405.1 uncultured Rhizobacter sp.
GACCAACACCATGCCGCTGCACATCGAGATTCTCTACAACGAGTACCAGTTCGCCGCCGCCTTTGCGGTCGCTTCGCTGCTCGCCTTGCTGGCGCTCGTGACGCTGGTGCTGAAGTACGCCGTCGAGCAGCGCGTCAAGCGGCAGCGGCGCGGCGCCGAGCCGGGCGCGGCTGCGATATCGACAGGCTCGATCGCGGCGCCGACCGGTGCACGGCCGTGAGCGAGAACCCATGAGCATCGAAATCCGCAACCTGCACAAGCGCTTCGGCGAGACGGTCGTCTGCGACGGCCTGAACCTCGACATCCCGTCCGGCGAACTCGTCGCCCTGCTCGGGCCTTCCGGCTCGGGCAAGACCTCGCTGCTGCGCATCATCGCCGGCCTGGAGCGGCCCGATTCCGGCTCGGTAATTTTTCACGGGGAGGACGCGACCTTCGCCGACGTCCGCGATCGCCAGGTCGGCTTCGTCTTCCAGCACTATGCGCTGTTCGGCCACATGACGATCTTCGAGAACGTCGCCTTCGGCCTGCGGGTTCGCCCGAAAGCGAGCCGCCCGAGCGACTCGGCCATCGCCGCTAAGGTGCACGAGCTGCTCCACCTGGTGCAGCTCGACTGGCTCGCCGACCGCTACCCGCACCAGCTCTCCGGTGGCCAGCGGCAGCGCATTGCGCTCGCCCGGGCGCTGGCCGTCGAACCGAAGGTGCTGTTGCTCGACGAGCCCTTCGGCGCGCTCGACGCCAAGGTGCGCAAGGAATTGCGCCGCTGGCTGCGCCGCCTGCACGACGAGATCCATGTCACGAGCGTTTTCGTGACCCACGACCAGGACGAGGCGATGGAGGTCGCCGACCGGGTGGTCGTGATGAACAAGGGCCGGATCGAGCAGGACGGCCCGCCGGACGAGGTCTACGACCGGCCGGCCACGCCCTTCGTGCTGCAGTTCCTGGGGGACGTGAACCTCTTCCACGGCCGCTTCGGCCGGCCGGCGGAGGCAGCGTCATCGGCGGCAGCGACAGCCGACGACACCAGCTATGTTCGGCCGCACGAGATGGAGATCCTGGGCGAGGAAGCCGACGGCACTCTCGCCGTGACCCTGTCCCAGGCGCTGACCGTCGGGCCGCAGACCCGGATCGAATTCAAGCGGCTCGATGACGGCAGCTACGTCGATGTCGCCATGGCGCGTGCCGACTACACCCTGCTGCGCGACCGGCTCGGCCTGCGCAACGGCAGCCGGGTGTTCCTGCGGCCGCTCAAGATCACCCGGTTCGTGGCGGGCGCAGCGGCGGGGGAGACGGAGAGCTTCGACCCTGCGGCGATGATTTGATCGACGCTGCTCAGGCCACGGCCGCTGGCCGTGCTGCCAACGCGCGTCGCACCCGCTCGAGCCCGAGGTCGCGGATGCCGAGCTGGTGCAGGGTAGCGAGCGTGGTGTCGAAATACGAGGCACACGTCCCGAGCGTCCCCTTGCCGGTCGCGATGACCGCCGCCGCCTCGACGGCCGAAAGCCCCCGCGCATACCGCTCGCAGTGCCGGTTGACGACGAAGGTCAGCGCCTTGACGCGTACGCCGTCGATCTCGGGGTGCACCCAGCGCGCCACGTAGCTTCCGGCCAGCATCTCTCGACGCCAGAGCAAGCCGAGCTCTTCGGAGACATCGGCAGCCGCGATCCGCAACGCGAGCCCGCGGCAAACACCGCCGCGGTCCAGCCCCAGCATCAGGCCCGGCACCTCCGGCGTGCCGCGGCCCATCGTCAGGCGGATGCAAAAGCGCCGGCACCAGCCGTGCAGATTGGCCCGGCGCGACTCCGCCACCTGCATCGCCGGGTTCCACATCAGCGAGCCATAGGCGAAAACCCAGACGTCCTGCGACGGCTCATGGTGCTTCAGCGTCTCGGCGAGCGAGGCTTCGAGCTCGGCATCGGTGCGCACTTTCAGGCCCGAGGGTGCCGATGCGCGCAGCTCGCGCAGCATCGAGCCGTCGCGCAAACGGTCCCGGGTCATCGGCGACAGGGGAGGGGCTACAAGATTCGGCTGCATCCTGCATCATCGGCATGCAAGCGCGGGGCCAGACCGGGTGGCCGTCGACCGGCAGCGGCCGATGGGCAATCCGTTACGCGGCCGCCATCCGTCGTATCCTGACTGCTGATCCACGCCACGACCCACCATGATCGATCTCCACTACTGGACCACCCCGAACGGCCATAAGGTCACGATGTTCCTCGAAGAGGTCGGCATTCCTTACCGGATCACGCCGGTGAACATCGGCCGCGACGAGCAGTTCAAGCCGGAGTTCCTCGAGATTGCGCCGAACAACCGCATCCCGGCGATCGTCGACCACGAGCCGTCGGGCGGCGGGGAGCCGATTTCGGTGTTCGAGTCGGGTGCGATCCTGCTGTATCTCGCCGAAAAGACCGGTCAGCTGATTCCGGGCGACCTGCGCGGTCGCGTCGAGGCGCTCGAATGGCTGTTCTGGCAGATGGGTGGGCTCGGGCCGATGGCAGGGCAGAACGGCCACTTCAATCACGCCGCGCCCGAGAAGATCCCGTACGCGATCGAGCGCTACGAAAAGGAGACGGCGCGGCTTTTCCGCGTCCTCGACAAGCGCCTGGCGGAACGTGATTTCGTCGCCGGCGCCGGTCGCGGCAGCTACAGCATCGCCGACGTGGCGAGCTACCCCTGGGTAGCCGCCCACGAACGCCTGAAGCAGCGCATGGAGGATTTTCCGCACCTCGCCCGATGGCTGGATGCGATCGCTGCCATGCCGTCGACCGGCCGCGCCTATGCGCTGGTGGCGAAGATCAACCCGCCGAAGCCGGCCCCGGCCGCCACTTGACGACAGCGCCGGGCGGCAGGGAAGATCGCATGTCGGACTCGAACGACCAGCATCGACAGCAACGCCAGCAGCAAGAAATGGCCGAAGCCGTCGGGCGCGGCATGTTCGCCAACGATGCGGCGCTCATCGCCCTCGGCATCGAGATCGTGCGGATCGCGCCCGGCGCCGCCACCCTCCGAATGGTCGTCAGGAGCGACACGGCGAACGCCTTTTCGATCTGCCACGGCGGCCTCATCACCACCCTCGCCGATTCGGCTTTCGCCTATGCCTGCAACTCGCGCAATGTCATGACGGTCGCCTCGGCCTTGTCGGTCGACTTCCTCGCCCCGGCGCAGATCGGCGACGTGCTGACCGCCGATGCCGCCGAAGTGTCGCTGCGCGGCCGCACGGGCGTGTACGACGCGACGGTGCGCAACCAGCGCGATGAGCCGATCGCGGTGTTCCGCGGCCGTTCGCATGCGCTGCCGAGTCGGCAGACGGTGCCGGATGCGCCGCCTGACGTACGGCCCGGTGCGCCAGCTGATGTGCGGCACGATGCGCCGCCTGACGCACAGCATGGCGCGCTGCCGTGACCCGGCACGCATGGCCGATCGTCACCCTCGCAACCGGACACGACGATGCCCGTGACCCGCCCCGCCCCCGGTGACCTGGAGCCGATCGAGACCGCGAGCCGCGACGAGATCGAGGCGCTGCAGCTGAGTCGTCTGCGGGCGACCCTGGCTCGTGCCCATGCGCACGTGCCGCACTATCGAAGGGCGTTCGAAGCCGCCGGCGTGCACCCCGACGACTTGCGGTCGCTCGCCGACCTGGCCCGCTTCCCCTTCACCACCAAGCAGGACCTGCGCGACCACTACCCCTTCGGCTTCCTCGCCGTTCCGCGCGAGCAGGTCGTCCGCATCCATGCGTCCTCGGGCACGACCGGCAAGCCGACCGTCGTCGGCTACACCCGTCGCGACATCGACACCTGGGCCGACCTGGTCGCCCGGTCGATCCGCGCCGCCGGCGGCCGGCCCGGCGACATCCTGCACGTGGCCTACGGCTCCGGCCTCTTCACCGGCGGCCTGGGCGCCCACTACGGTGGTGAGCGCGCCGGCTGCACGGTCATCCCGATGTCGGGCGGCCAGACCGAGAAGCAGGTCCAGCTGATCCGCGACTTCAAGCCCGACCTGATCATGGTGACGCCTTCCTACATGCAGGTGATCCTCGAGGAATTCGCGCGCCAGGGTATCGACGCGACGACGAGTTCGCTCAAGGTCGGCATCTTCGGCGCCGAGCCGTGGACCGAGGCGATGCGGCGCGAGATCGAAGCCGGCGCCGGGCTGGACGCGGTCGACATCTACGGGCTCTCCGAGGTGATCGGCCCCGGTGTCGCCAGCGAATGCATAGAGAGCAAGGACGGGCCTGTCA
>CAXTDH010000365.1:0-4212 GCA_964242405.1 uncultured Rhizobacter sp.
GCCCGGACGCTGCGTGCGGCCCTCGGCCAGGTGCTCGTCAACCGCAGCGGCCCGGCGCTGCAACCCGGCGCCCGCGCCTACGCCCGATCCTGGATCCGCGACGGCGCACTCACCTCCTCGGCGCTGCTGCGGCTCGGCCAGGACGACGTCGTCCGCAACTTCCTCAACTGGTATGCGCCGTTCCAGTTCGCGAGCGGCAAGATCCCGTGCTGCGCGACCTCGCGAGGCGCCGACCCGGTGCCCGAGAACGACAGCGACGGCGAATTCATCTTCGCCGTCGACGAGTACCGCCGCTACACCGGTGACCTGCGCACCGCCGCGCAGCTCTGGCCGCACGTACGGGCCGCCGTGCTGCACCTCGAGTCGCTGCGCCAGAGCGAACGGCGTGCTGAGAACCTGGGCGCCGAGCGACGCGCCTACTACGGCCTGATGCCGCCCTCGATCAGCCATGAAGGCTACTCGGACCGCCCCGCCTATTCCTACTGGGACGACTTCTGGGCGGCGATCGGCTACCGCGCCGCCGCCGACCTGGCATCCGCACTCGGCCACCCGGACGACGCCCTGCGCATCGCTGCCCAACGCGACGAGTTCAGCGTCGACCTGCTGGCCTCGCTCGCCGCCAGCACCCGCCGTCACGGCCTGGACGTGCTGCCCGGCGCCGCCGACCGGGGCGACGTCGACCCCACGTCGAGCAGCATTGCGCTGAGCCCGGGCGACCTGCTCGGCACCTTGCCCGACGACCTGGTCCGCCGCACCTTCGACCGCTATTGGCACGACTTCGTCGCGCGCCGTGACAGCGGCCGGCCGTGGGATGCCTACACGCCCTACGAATGGCGCAACGTCGGCGCCTTCGTTCGCCTGGGCGAGCGGGACAAGGCACTGCAGGCGCTGGCCTACTTCCGTCGCGACCGCCGTCCGGCAGGCTGGGAGCAGTGGGCGGAAGTGGTCGGCCGGGAGCCGCGCACGCCGCGCTTCATCGGCGACATGCCGCACGGCTGGGTCGCCTCCGACCAGATCCGCTCGGTGCTCGATTTGTTCGCCTACGAGGACGCCACGGCGGGACGGCTGGTGCTGGCCGCCGGCGTGCCGATGGCCTGGTTCGACGACGGCGGAACGACTTTGCGCCAGCTCCGAACTCCCTGGGGCCCCCTCGGCTGGCAGGCGCGCCGGCACCGCACGGTCGACCGGCGGCAGGTCATCGACTTCCACGTCGACAAGCTGCGCGACCTGCCGCCCGGCGGTATCGAGTTGCGCGGCCCCTGGCCCGCCGCATCCCGTGTCAGCATCGAAGGCCGGTACATCAGCGGACCGGCCGACCGCATCCGGCTGCAGAAGACGCCGGCGCGCGTCCGTGTCGTTCTCCCCGACACTTGATCCTTTATTCAGGCCCTCGACCGACGCCGCACCCCGCCCCGTGCACCGCTTCTCCTTCCGCCAGCTGCTGCTGCTCGCCTTCCTGCTGATCACCCTGCTGCTGGGCGCCGCTTCGCTGCGCGGCATCTACGCCCTCGAAAGCCTGATCAAGCGCAGCAGCGAAGGCGCGCAGCAGGCGATCGCCCTCAGCGCCGCGGCCCAGTCGCTCGCCGAGCGCACCGTCGGCCTGGAGCGGGCCGCCCGCCAGTACATGGTGCTCGGCGACCCGGCGTTCCGCCAGCGCTTCGAGGATGCAGTCCGCGATGCAGCCGAAGCGCTCGCCCGCATCGAAGCCGGCGCGGTACCGGGCGCGGAGGCCGACGCCTGGCGGGCGAAACTCGCCGAGATCCAAAACGTGCTGTCGGCCGTGCCGGACAGCAACGCCCACGCCCGTGACCTCGGCATCACCGCCGCCTTCCGCGAGCTGGAACAGATCGACGCCCATCTCGCCGAGGAGGTTCGCCGGACGAACGAATCGCGCAACAACCTGCTGCTCGCCGAAGTGGAGAAGGGCCGCACCTTCCTCGGCCGGCAGATGCTGGCGGCGATCGTCGTCGCGGTGCTGCTCGCGCTCGCCTTCGGCGTCTGGCTGGCGAGGCCGCTCAAGCAACTCGAACGGGCGATCGTCGGCCTGGGCGAAAACCGGCTCGACGAGCCGATCGACATGCCCGGCCCCGCCGATCTTCGGCTGCTCGGGCGGCGCCTGGAATGGTTGCGGCTGCGGCTGGTCGAGCTCGATGCCGACAAGGCGCGCTTTCTTCGCCATGTGTCGCATGAGCTGAAAACGCCGCTCGCGGCGCTGCGCGAAGGCGTGGCGCTGCTCGAGGAGGGCGTGATCGGCACCTTGAGCGACGACCAGCGAGAAGTGGCCCGCATCCTGCGCCAGAACACCGTCGCCCTGCAGAACCAGATCGAGGACCTGCTGCGCTTCAACGCCGCCGCCTTCGAGGCCAGGCGCCTGGTGCGCCGGCGCACCGACCTGCTGGCGCTGATCCGCGACCGGGTCGAGCAGCAGCGCCTGCAGTGGCAGGGCCGCAAGCTGACCGTGGCGGTGAGCGGCGAACCGCTCTCGATCGAGGTCGACCCGGAGCGCCTGGGCACCGCCTTCGCCAACCTGTTGTCCAACGCCATTCGCTTCAGCCCGCCGGGCACTACCATCCGGGTGCAGGTTGGGCAACGGCCGGGCCGGGCGTCGATCGACATCGCCGACGAAGGGCCGGGCATCGCGACTGCCGAGCGGGCGCGGGTGTTCGAGCCCTTCTTCCGCGGCGAGCTGCAGCCCGACGATGCGGTGCGGGGCAGCGGCATCGGCCTGTCGATCGTCCAGGAGTACATCGTGGCCCACGGCGGCCAGATCGAGTTGCTGGCCGATGGACCGGGCGCGCACTTCCATATCGAGCTGCCGCGCGCTGCTCATGTCTGATGAACGGGTGACGCACGCGATGATGCGAACGAATGATTTGAATGCCTGAGCGGCTGCTCTTCATTGCGGGGGCGCCGGGGTCGGTTTCGTCGCCGGCGCCGGCATCGGCGTCTGTATCGGCATCGGCATCGGCATCGGCGCCGGCTGCGTCGTCGGCTTCGGCACTGCTCGGCGGCTTGCTGGCCCTCGCCGTGTTGTCGGGCTGTGGCCAGCTCCCGCTGCTCCAGCCCCCGCCGGCGCCGGCGCCCGTCGCCCCCGAGCCGGCACCACCGCCGCCGCCACCGCCCCCGGTCATCATCGAAGCCCCGCCGTCCGCCCCGCCGCTCGCGCCCACCGATGCTGCTGCCCGGCGCCTGCTCGCCTTCAACGATTACCTGCGCCAGCTGTCGGCCGCCGAACTCACGCAGGAAGTGGCTCGCCTCAATGCGCTCGCCAGCGCCACCCCGAGCGCCGCCAACTTCCTCGAGTTCGCGCTCGCTCTCGGCCTGACCCGGAACAACGGCGACCTGGCGCGGGCGACGGGGCTGATCGAGCCGCTGCTGCGCTCGACAGCGCCCGACGTGGTGCCGTGGCAGCCCTTCGCCCGCTTCCTCAACGTCCGTTATGCCGAGCAGCGCCGCCTCGAGGAGGCGCTCGACCGGCAGATCAAGGAGCAGCGCGACACCCGCAACCGCCTCGACCAGGCCAACGAGAAGCTCGAGGCGTTGAAGGCGATCGAGCGCAGCCTGATCAGCCCGCGGCCCGCCCCGGGCCGCGGCTCACCGTTGGCGCCGACCACTTCCTCCGGCCCGGCCACACCGACGACGAAAGCCCCCTGATGGCGACGACGACAGCGGCGCGATCCGCCCATGTGCTGCTGGTCGACGATGACGCCGACCTGCTCAAGCTGCTGTCGATGCGGCTCACCTCCGCCGGCTATCGCGTCACCGCGGTCGGCTCCGCCGAGGACGCGCTCGCCCAACTCGCCGTCACGCGGCCGCAACTGGTGGTGAGCGACGTCAAGCTGCCCGGGCGCGACGGCCTGGCGCTCTTCGACGAAGTCCGCGCCCGCTACCCCGGCCTGCCGGTCATCCTGCTGACGGCCCACGGCACGATTCCGGATGCGGTGGAGGCGACCGCCCGCGGTGTCTTCACCTACCTCACCAAGCCCTTCGACGGCCTGGCGCTCCTGGAAAAGATCGCCCAGGCGCTCGCGCTCGGCGCACCTGCCCTGGCACCGATCGGCGGCGCCGAGGCCTGGCGGGCGCCGATCGTCAGCCGTTCGAGCGTGATGGCCGAGCTGTTGTCGGAGGCTAAGATGGTGGCGGCGTCCGACGCCAGTGTGCTGATCTGCGGCGAGAGCGGCAGCGGCAAGGAGCTGCTGGCCCAGGCGATCC
>CAXTDH010000366.1:0-4209 GCA_964242405.1 uncultured Rhizobacter sp.
GTGCACGAGACGACGACGTCGAACTCGGCGAGCCGCGCCAGGGCGGTCGTCAGGCCGAGCGCCTCGGCGTCGAAACGGGCCGCTAGCGACTCCGCCCGGGCTAGGCTGCGGTTGGCGATCGCGAGCAGCTTCGGCCCTTTGCCGGCGAGGTGGGCGAGCACCGGCGCTGCCATCTCGCCGGCACCGATGAAGAGCACCTTCAGCTCGCTGAAATCCTCGAACAGGCCGGTCGCGAGGTTGACGATCGCGGCCGCCAGGCTGATGGTGTGCATGCCGATCTCGGTGCCGGTGCGCACCTCCTTGGCGACCGCGAACGAGCGCTGGAACAGCTGGTGGAGCGTCGTGCCCATCGTCCCGGCGGTGTCGGCTTCGCGCACCGCGAGCTTCATCTGGCCGAGGATCTGCGCCTCGCCGACGACCATCGATGCCAGGCCGCTCGCGAGGCGAAAGGCATGGCGGGCGGCATCGGCATCCTCGCGGCGGGCGAGGTGCGGCGCGAGCGCGTCGATCGTGAGGCCGCCGGCATCGGCCAGCCAGCCGAGGGCATGGTGCGCCACGTCGTCGTTGGCCGCGGCCTCGCTGCCGATGTAGAGCTCGGTGCGGTTGCAGGTCGAGACGATCGCGACTTCCCACGGCTGCGACATCCGGCCGCGAAACGACTGCAGCGCCGGCACCAGCCGGTCGGCGGAAAAGGCGAAACGGCCGCGCAGATCCTGCGGCGCGGTGTGGTGGTCCAGCCCGAGGGCGACGAGGCTCATGGCGATACGCTCCGGTGAGTGGGGCGGTCAGGTGAATAGACAAGGTCGGGATAGGCAGGGTCGGGACGGGCGGCGCCGGGCGCCTTGCGCCTCGCGCGCCACAGCAGGTCGCTGAGATGGGCGGCGCCCGCGGCCATCAGCGCCAGTGCGACGCCGACCGTGCCGGTGTCGCGGACGGCGCAGCGCAGCGCCGCCATCAGGCAGAGGCCCGCCAGCAGATTCAGCAGGAAATCGCGGGGCGCGACGCCGCGGCCGGTCGTCCGGTGCCAGGCGAGCAAGCCGAGGCCTTCGAGCAGCGTCAGGCCGATGACCGCATCGACCAGGCCGGCGGAGGTCAGGCCGAAGATCATCGCCCAGCCTTCATCGCGAAGCGCCGAACGGCCCGTTCAACTGGACGACGTTCCAGTTCAGCACCGAGGCGATGCTGACCCAGAGCAGATAGGGCAGCAGCAGCACGGCCGGCACCCGCGCGTAGCGCCAGAGCACGACGATCAGGGCCAGCACCGACAACCAGAGCAGCGGCACTTCGATCAGCGCCCAATCCGGCCGCTGCAGATGGAAGAACAGCAGGCTCCAGAGCGCATTCAGGCCGCCGTTGACGGCGAACGAGGTCACCAGCGAGCGCCGCGCCGACCCGTCCGGTGCTCGCCGCCAGCCGCCGACGCCGGCGACCGTCGCGAGCGCGAAGATCGTCGTCCAGATCGGACCGAAGGCCCAGTCGGGCGGCTTCCAGGGCGGCTGCCGGAGGTTCAGGTACCAGGGGCCGATGTCGGTCAGGAGGCCGCCGAGGATGGCCACCGTGAAGGCGCCGGCAGCCGCAATCAGCCAGGGCTGCCATGCCTGCAGCCGCCCGGCCCTCGGTGCCGACGATCCCGCCGCCGGCCGCGCCGACGATCCCGCCGACGGTCGCGTCATACACGGGCGACCCCGAACAGGTGCGCCAGATCCTTGAAGAAGATGCGCAGATGGGCCATCGGCTTCTTGCGCACCAGCTCCTTGTTCATGTAGGACTCGAAGGTGAGTTGCTGCACATCCCGGTCCTTGCAGATGCTGACGAAGCGCTCGCGGCGCCGGTCGCTCGAGTACCAGAAGCGCTGCATGATGCCCAGCACCAGGAACACCTTGCCGTGCGCCTTCATGAAGCGCTTGCGGGCCCCGGCGAGCTGCCGGGCGTCGCCGGTGCGGAGGAACGCGTCGACCGACTCGGCGGCCAGCCGCCCGCCGACCATCGCGTAGTAGATGCCCTCGCCCGAGGCCGGCGCGACGACGCCGGCCGCATCGCCGGCGAGCACCACGTCGCGGCCGTTGTCCCAGCGCGGCAAGGGCTTCATCGGCAGCGGCGCGCCCTCGCGGCGCAGCGTCTCGGCGCCGGTGAGGCCGGCGGCGGTGCGCAGGTCGCCGACAGCGCCGCGCAGCGAGAAACCCTTGTCGGCGCTGCCGGTGCCGACGCTCATCGTCTCGCCGTGGGGGAACACCCAGCCGTAGAAATCCGGCGACAAGCTGCCCCGGTAGTAGACGTCGCAACGCGAACCGTCGAAGCCGGCTGGTGGTACCGGCGGCGTGCGCAGGATCTCGTGGTAGGCGAAGACATATTTCGTGCGTTCGGCCCCCGGCACTGTCTGCCGGGCGACTTGCGAACGGGCACCGTCGGCGCCGATCACCGCCCGGGCCCGCACGCTCGCCAGCTGGCCGGTCGTGCGGCTGCCGGTCGACGGACGGGGTGCGTCCTTCGGCAAGCGTTCCTCGAAGTGCACGACGCTGAGGCCGTCGTCGCCCCGGCTGATGCGGTCGAAGCTGCCGATCCGCCGCTCGGCGCCGCAGCTCGCCGCGCGGCAACGCAGCCATTCGTCGAAAGCGTCGCGGTCGACCATGCCGACGAAGCCGTTGTCGATCGGGATGTCGACCCGTTCGTCCTTCGGCGACACCATGCGGGCGGCGGTTGCCCGGGCGACCAGCAACGACGCCGGGATGCCGAAATCCTTGATCAACCGGGGCGGAATGGCGCCGCCGCAGGGCTTGATGCGGCCGGCCCGGTCGAGGAGCAGCACCGACCGGCCTTGCAGCGCCAGGTCGTGGGCAGCGGTGGCGCCAGCCGGGCCGCCGCCGATCACGACCACGTCGAAGATCGGCGAAGCGTCGGCGTCCCGGGCGTCCCGAGCAGCGGGTGGGTTCTGGGCAGCGTGGTGGATGCGAGGGTCGTTCATCGGCTCGTCACTTTCACGGAGGGGTAGCCGGCAAGGCGCCAGCGGGCGGGACGGACACGCGCCGCGGTGCCAGCGCCGGCAGTCGCCATCTGCGCTGCCAAAACCGCTGCGGCGACGAACAGCAACGCCTCGAGGCCGAAGACGGTCGCATAGGCCGTCGCCGGGTCGCCGATCAGCCAGCGTGCCAGGTCGCTGCCCGCGGTGCCGACGACACCGCCGAGCGCGAATGCGAGTGCCTGCGCGGCGCCCCAGAGCCCCATGCGCACGCCTTCGCCGCCATGACGACGGGCACCGGCGGTGGCAGGCTCGCAGGCGAGGCGCATCATCGAGGCGATCGCCGCGATCGAGAAAGCGCCGTTGGCGGCGCCGAGCGCGAACACCGTCGGCGCGAGCGGCCAGCCGGGGCCGACCTGCGCCGCGCCGACCAGCAACAGCAAGACGATCGCCGAGATCAGGCAGCCGCCGATCTGCCAGGCGCGCAGCGAGCCGAACCGCGGCTGCCGGCCGGCCAGTGCCGCTGCCAGCATGCCGACGAGCATTCCGGCGTGCTGCACCCCCGCGAGCCCGGTCGACTGCCCCGGCGTGTAGTGGAACACCAGGCCGGCGAACGGCTCCAGGATCAGGTCTAGGGCGCTGTAGGCGAGCATCGAGACGAAGATGAAGACGGTGAAGCGGCGCGCAGCCGGTTCGGCCCAGACCTGGGCGAGCGCCTCACGAAACGGCATTGCGGACGACGGCGTGCCCGATCTCGGCTGCCCCCGGGCGGCGGAGGTCGACGCCGGCGCCCGCGCGCCTGCTTCGTCTTCTTTGCCGTCTTTCCCCTCCAGCCCCAGCGTCGCCAGCCAGGTCAGCGCCATCGCCAGCAACGACACCGCGCTGCTGACCGCCAGCAGGCGCAGCGGCGAATACGGGTCGAGCAGGCGGCCGGCCACGCCGGCCGTGACCGCGAAACCCATGATCATCATCAGCCAGACGACGGTCGCGGCACCGGCGCGGCGGGTCGGCTCGACGCGCTTGGCCAGCAGCACCAGCAGCGACGTTCCGCAGGCGCTGACGCCGATGCCGATCAGCACGAAGGCGACGATCGCGAGGGCGATACCGGCGATGCGGTCGCTGCCCATCCAGGCAGTCGCGGCTGCGGCCAGGGCGCCACCGGTCGCGAGCACCGCCATGCCGCCGACGATCCAGGGCGTGCGGCGGCCGCCGACATCCGAGCCGTGGCCCATCCGCGGGCGGGCGAGCTGCAT
>CAXTDH010000367.1:0-4200 GCA_964242405.1 uncultured Rhizobacter sp.
ATCGGCAAGTCGCGGGCCCACGGCTTGCTCGAGAAATTGTCGCAACGCGTCGTCGCCGAGGGGCGGCATTTGCGCGAGCTGACCCTCGAAGCCTTTGCCGACGATGCCTCGCTGGCCGCTGTCATCCCTGCCGACGAGCTGGGCTCGCTGTTCGACGCCGATGCGGTCGCGGCCCGCGCCAGCGCCCTCGTCGACGCGCAGCTGAGCGCCTTCGGCGACGAACAGCGACAACTCGCCGCCACCCGCCCCTGGACGGAACCCGACCGATGAACGCCCCCGACATGCCCGACCAAGCTCCGCCGCACAAAGCCGACGCCCACGAAGACGATTTCGACCGGGGCGTCAAGAACCGCCGGGCCGTGCTCGGCGACGCCTGGGTCGACAAGGCGCTCGGCAACGCCAACGACTTCAACGCCGAGTTCCAGAGCCTCATCACCCGCTATGCCTGGAACGACATCTGGGGCCGGCCGGGGTTGGACCACGAAACTCGCCGCCTGCTGGTGCTGGGCATGACGATGGGCCTGGCGCGCTGGGAGGAGTTCGAACTCCACTGCGGCGCTGCCATCCGCGGCGGCGTGCCGCTCATCAAGATCAAGGAAACGCTGATGCAGGGCGCCATCTACTGCGGCGTGCCAGCGGCCAACACGGCGTTCAAGATCACGTCGGAGCTGCTTCGCGCCGAAGGCCGGGTGCCCGAGCCGCGTCCGCTGACGGCCGATGCCCGGGTTGCCACGCACCGAACCTTCAGCCGGCCGCAGTTGAAGGTCACGGTGCAGGGCCCGCCACTGGGCGGCAGCCAGCCCGTGGTGCTGAGCCATGCGCTCGGCCTGGACTCGACGATGTGGGACGCATTCGCACGGGAGCTCGCGGCGGCCGGTCATCCGGTCCTGCGCTACGACCACCGGGGCCAGGGCGGATCGGCCGTGCCGCCCGGCCCTTATTCGATGGACGATCTGGTCGACGACGCGGCGCGGCTGATCGGCGAATGGGGCCGCGGGCCGGTCGTCTGGGTCGGCCTGTCGATGGGCGGGATGGTCGGGCAGGGGGTGGCCGTGCGGCATCCCGAGCTGTTGAGCCAGCTGGTGCTCGCCAATACGAGCGCCCACTACCCGGAGGCCGCCCGGGCCAACTGGGCACAACGGATCGCGACGGTCGAGGCGGGCGGGCTGGCAGCGATCGCCGATGTGGTGATGGAGCGCTATTTCACGGCGGCGTTTCGAGCCGCCGAGCCGGAAGTGGTCGCGGGGTTCAAGAACATCGTGCTGCGCAACGAACCGGCGGGCTATGTGGCTTCGTGCCACGCGGTCGCGAATGTCGACTGGCTCGACCGGCTGGGCGACGTGCGCTGCCCGACGCTGGTGATCGCCGGCGCCGAGGATGTCGGCGCCCCGGTCGCGATGTCGCAGGCGATCAGCGAGCGCATTTCGGCTGCGCGGCTCGAGGTGATCGCGGCCGCGTCGCATCTGAGCGTGGTCGAGCAGCCGAAGGCTTTCGGTGAACGGGTCAGGAGCTTCTTGGAAGGCTGAGCGTCGGTTCGGCAGAGGCCGAGAGCACAAGGTGCAGCTGCCCGCCCCGCCAGCGACCTGTCGGGCCGTGCCTCGAGCAGGCACGGCCCACCGCCGTCAATCCTGCTGTGCCAACCCCTGCTGCGCGCCCTGCTGCACCACCCCGGCATGCGCCACGGCCAGCGCCGTCATGTTCACCACCCTGCGCACCGTGGCCGAGGGCGTCAGGATGTGGGCCGGCGCGCCCACACCCAGCAGGATCGGCCCGACCGTCACCCCCTGGCCGCCGGTCATCTTCAGCACGTTGAACAGGATGTTGGCCGCATCCAGATTCGGCAGGATCAGGATGTTGGCCGTGCCCTTCAGCGTCGAATCCGGCATCAGCGTCTGACGAAGCTCCTCGCCCAGCGCCGCATCGCCCTGCATCTCGCCGTCAGCCGGCACGTCCGGGCAACGGGCGACGAACAGGTCACGGGCGCGTCGCATCTTCATCGCCGACGGCCGCTTGCTGCTGCCGAAATTGGAGTGCGACAGGAAGGCGAGCTTGGGCGAAAGCCCGAAGTGGCGCACCGTGGCGGCCGCCATGACCGCGATGTCGGCCAGCTGCTCGGCGCTCGGGTCGTCGTTGACGAAAGTGTCGGCGATGAAGAGGGTGTGCGCCTCCAGCATCAGCGCGTTCATCGTCGCGAAGCCCTGGGCGCCGGGTGCCAGGCCGATCACTTCCTGCACATGCTCGAGGTGGTGATCGAAGCGGCCGACCAGGCCGCAGAGCAGGCCGTCGGCATCGCCGAGGTGCACCATGAGCGCGGCGATGGTCGTGTTCGACCGTCGCACCACCGCCTTGGCCATCTCGGGCGTGACGCCGTCGCGCTTGGCGAGGCGGTAGTAGGCCTCCCAGTACTGGCGGAAGCGGGCATCGTCCTCGGGGTTGACGATCTCGAAGTCGCGGCCCGCCTTGATGCGCAGGCCGGCCCGTTCGACGCGTGCCTCGATCACCGCCGGCCGGCCGATCAGGATCGGCCGCACCAGGCTCTCGTCGAGCGCTGCCTGCACCGCCCGCAACACCCGCTCGTCCTCGCCCTCGGCGTAGGCGATGCGCTTGGGCGCAAGGCGCGCTGCCTCGAACACCGGCCGCATGAAGAGGCCGGTGTGGGTGACGAAGCGGGTCAGTGACTGGCGATAGGCCGCCATGTCGGCGATCGGCCGGGTCGCGACGCCCGACGCGGCCGCCGCTTTCGCCACCGCCGGTGCGATGCGCAGGATCAGCCGTGAATCGAACGGCGTCGGGATCAGATAGTCCGGGCCGAAGCGCAGCTCCCGGCCGGCATAGGCCGCAGCCACTTCGGCACTGATCTCGGCCTTCGCCAGGTCGGCGATCTCGCGCACGCAGGCCACCTTCATCGCCTCGGTGATCGAGGTGGCGCCGGCATCGAGCGCGCCGCGGAAGATGTAGGGGAAGCACAGGACGTTGTTGACCTGGTTCGGATAGTCCGACCGGCCTGTGGCGATGATGCAGTCCGGCCGCACGGCCTTGGCGAGCTCCGGGCGGATCTCGGGCTCGGGGTTGGCGAGCGCCAGGATGATCGGCCGCAGCCCCATCGACTTCACCATGTCCGCCGTGACCGCGCCGGCGGCCGAGCAGCCGAGCATCACGTCGGCGCCCTGCATCACGTCGGCGAGCGTGCGGGCCGATGTTTTCTGCACGTAGCGCTGCTTGGAGGCGTCGAGCTTGTCCTCGCGCCGGTCATGGATCACGCCCTTGGAGTCGCAGACGAAGATGTTCTCGCGGGCGACGCCGAGCTCCACCATCAGGTCCAGGCAGGCGATCGCCGCCGCACCGGCGCCGGAAACGGCCACCTTCACCGCGCCGATCTGCTTGCCGACGAGTTCCAGGCCATTGAGCAACGCCGCGGCCGAGATGATGGCCGTGCCGTGCTGGTCGTCGTGGAAGACCGGGATCTTCAGCCGCTCGCGCAACTTCTTCTCGATGTAGAAGCACTCGGGGGCCTTGATGTCCTCCAGGTTGATGCCGCCGAGCGTCGGCTCGAGCGCGGCGATGATCTCGACCAGCTTGTCCGGGTCGTGCTCGGCGAGTTCGATGTCGAACACGTCGATGCCGGCGAACTTCTGGAAGAGGCAGCCCTTGCCCTCCATCACCGGCTTGCCCGCGAGTGGGCCGATGTCGCCCAGGCCGAGCACCGCCGTGCCGTTGGTGATGACGCCGACGAGGTTGGCACGGGAGGTGTATTCCGCGGCGAGCGACGGGTCGGCCTCGATCGCCAGGCAGGCGTAGGCGACACCCGGGGAGTAGGCGAGGGAGAGGTCGCGTTGATTCGAGAGCGGCTTGGTCGGCGTGACCTTGATCTTGCCGCGCACCGGCTGGCGGTGGTAGTCGAGCGCCGCATCGCGCAGTGCGGCTTCGGCGGTCGAGAGTTCGGCGTCGTTCTTCTTCATGGGAGCTCCGGTCGAGTCGATTGCCGATCGTCTCGCAACGGGTCGAGGCTGACAAGCAATGGAAAGCCCGGGGCCAACCTCGCGCTGCCAGGCGCTAAGGCCTTTTTCGTCGAGGCGTCGTCGTCGGTCGTCGGCGTAGGCGTCGGGTCGTCAGCGTCGGGTGTCAGCTTCGGGGTGCCAGCCGGCTAACCGCCCATGTACGCCGCCAGCACCTTCGGGTCGTCGAGCAGCGCTTTGCCGC
>CAXTDH010000368.1:0-4193 GCA_964242405.1 uncultured Rhizobacter sp.
CCTGGATGGCGCTCGGCAAGCACGATGTGCGGGCCAGGGTGCTCGCCGGCCGCATCGCCGAGCGCCTCGGCAACGCCGTGGTGGCACCGGTCGTCGCCTACGTGCCCGAAGGTTCGATCGAGCCGCCGTCGGGCCACATGCGCTTCCCCGGGACGATCTCGGTGCCGGTCGCCGCATTCGAGGCGGTGCTCGAAGGCGCGGCCCGCAGCTTTCGCCGGGCCGGGTTCCGTCACGTCGTGTTCCTGGGCGACCACGGCGACTATCAGCAGAGCGAGTCGCGGGTGGCCGCCAAGCTGACGCGCGAGTGGCAGTCGACGCCCGGTTGCCGGGTGCATGCGCTGCTCGATTACTATCGCTCGACGCAGACCGATTTCGTCGCCGGGCTGAGGGCCAAGGGCTACTCCGCCGACGAGATCGGCAGCCACGCCGGCCTGGCCGACACCTCGCTGATGCTGGCGATCGACCCGTCGCTGGTACGGCGGGAGGCGCTGCTCCATGCGGCAGGTGCAGGCAAGGCCGGGCCGCGCGAGGGTGTGCACGGCGACCCGCGCCGGGCCAGCGCCGAGCTCGGTCAGGCGGGCGTCGACCGGGTGGTCGAAGTGTCGGTCGCAAAGATCCGCGGACTGACCACCTTGCCCTGAGCAGCGGCCAAGAAGCCGTGCCGCCTACCTTCAACCCTTGAACCTTCCCTCCACTCGAATCGAGCGACACGCGATCCAGATGATTTCCGCCTCCCTCAAAAAGACCGGCTTGACGCTCGCGTTCATCACCGGCGCCGTCGCGCTGGTCGGCGTCGTCGCGGTCAGCCGGCTGAACGCCGCGTCGCCCGCCGATGCCGTCGAACCGTCGGCCGCTGCCAGCGCTTCGGCCAAGCCGGCGCTGTCCCTCTTGCCCGGCATGCCGCCGGTCTCCGACCCGACCAACCTCTACAGCGAGATCGGCGCCGGCAAGGTGGCCGCCGCGTTGCAGGGCGACCTGGAGCGGATCTACGTGCCGAACCTGCGCTCCAACGATGTCTATGTCGTCGACCCGGCGACGTTGAAGGTCGTCGACCGGTTCAAGGTCGGCATCAGCCCGCAGCACATCGTCCCGGCCTATGACCTGCGCACACTCTGGGTGACGAACAACGCCGAAGGCCGGCCCGATGGCAGCCTGACGCCGATCGACCCCCGCACCGGAAAGCCGGGCACGGCGGTCGCCGTCGACGACCCCTACAACATGTACTTCTCGCCGGACGGCAAGTCGGCGATCGTCGTCGCCGAAGCCCGCAAGCGCCTCGACTTCCGTGACCCCAAGACGATGGCGATGCAGTTCTCGGTCGACGTCCCGGGCTGCCCCGGCATCAACCACGCCGACTTTTCCATCGACGGCCGGCATGCGTATTTCACCTGCGAGTTCTCGGGCAGCATCGCGAAGATCGACTTGGGCGGCCGCAAGGTCGACGGCTATCTGCAGCTGTCGATGCCGGCGACCCGCTTCAAGGAGGTGAAGGGCGCGCCGCGCACCGCCGCCGGGCAGGTCTGGGAACCGGGCGCGACCGAGGTCTGCACCGTCAAGAAGGGCATGCCGCAGGACATCCGCAGCTCGCCCGACGGCCACCGCCTCTATATTGCCGACATGCATGCCGACGGCGTCCACGTCATCGACACCGACTCCTTCCGGAAGGTCGGCTTCATCCCGACCGGCCTGGGGGCCCACGGCCTCTACCCGAGCCGCGACGGCAAGCGCCTCTACGTCGCCAACCGCGGCTCGCATGCCATCCACGGTTCGCGGCTGGGCGACGGCGGCGTCACGGTCATCGATTTCGCGACCGAAAAGATCGTGGCCCGCTGGCCGGTGCCGGGCGGCGGCAGCCCCGACATGGGCAATGTCAGCGCCGACGGCAAGTCGCTCTGGCTCGCGGCCCGTTACGACAACGTCATCTACCGCTTCGACACCACGACCGGCGCCGTCGATCAGGTGAAGGTCGGCCAGGAACCGCACGGCCTGACGGTCTGGCCGCAGCCGGGCCGCTATTCGCTCGGCCACACCGGCAACTTCCGCTGACGCCCGAGGGCATCGTGCCGCCATGAAGCCCCTGCTCGACGCCTTCTGGCGCGCCGCCGCGTATTGCCTGCACCCGAGGGTGATCATGCTGTCGCTGCTGCCGCTGGTCGTGATGGTGGTGCTGGCGCTCGGGCTGGGCTACTTCTTCTGGGAGCCGGCGCAGGCTGCCGTCCAGTCGGCGATCGAGCCATGGGCGATCCTGTCGACGCTGGTGGGCTGGCTGCAGGGCCTGGGGCTGGTGAACCTGAAGAGCGTGCTGGTGCCGCTGGTGGTAGTGTTCCTGACGACGCCGGTGATCGTCGTCGTCTCGCTGCTGCTGGTCGCGGCGCTGATGACGCCGGCGATGGTGAACCTCGTGGCCCGGCGGCGCTTCCCGCTGCTCGAGCGACGGCGAGGCGGCTCGTTCATCGGCAGCGTGTTCGGCGCCGTCTGGGCAACGGTCGTCGCGCTGCTGGCGTTGATCGTCTCGATCCCGTTCTGGTTCGTCCCGCCGCTGGTGTTGATCCTGCCGCCGCTGATCTGGGGCTGGCTCACTTGTCGGGTGATGAGCTACGACGTGCTGGCCGAACATGCGAGCGCCGAGGAACGCCAGCTGCTGATGAAGCGCCACCGGAGCGGCTTCCTCGCCATGGGCGTGCTGACCGGGTATCTGGGCGCGGCGCCGTCGGTCGTCTGGGTCTCCGGTGCGCTGGCCGTGGTGTTCGCGCCGGTGCTGGTGCCGGTCGCCATCTGGATCTACACCCTGGTGTTCGCCTTCGGCGCGCTCTGGTTCGCCCACTACGCCTTGTCGGCCCTGCAGGGGTTGCGCAGCGAGACCGAAGCGTTCGACCTGTTGCCACCGCTGGCGCGCCGCAGCGGCGGCGGCTACGACCTCCGCAACCTCGACGACGCCGCCGCTTCCCGGCCGTTGCCAGCCGTCACGTCGGGCGGCTCGAACCCACCCTCTGAAAATCCCCATCCATGAACTTCGGCCTCATCATCATCGGCGACGAAATCTTGTCGGGCAAACGGGCCGACAAGCACCTGCCCAAGGTGATCGAGCTGTTGTCGGCGCGAGGCCTGGGCCTCAGCTGGGCACGCTACGTCGGCGACGACCGCGTCCGCATCACGGCCGACCTGAAGGACGCCTTTGCCAGCGGCGACGTCGTCTTTTCCTGCGGCGGCATCGGTGCGACGCCCGACGACCACACCCGCCAGTGCGCCGCGGCGGCGCTCGGTCGCCCGCTCGTCCTGCATCCGCAGGCTCGCGAACTGATCACCGAACGGATGCGCGACACCGCGGCCGAGCAAGGCACCGTGTTCGATCCCGACCGCCAGGACAACATCCACCGCCTGAACATGGGCGTCTTTCCCGAGGGTGCGTCGATCATCGCCAACCCGTACAACAAGATTCCAGGGTTCTCGGTCGACACGGTCTTCTTCGTCCCCGGCTTCCCGGTGATGGCCTGGCCGATGATCGAAGGCGTGCTCGACCGGGAGTTCCCGCACCTGCACGGTCAGGGAAACCTCAGCGAACGCTCGGTGATCGTATTTGGTGCGATGGAGGCCACGCTGACGCCGTTGATGGAAGCGGTCGAATCCCGCTTTCAGGGCGTGAAGGTGTTCAGCCTGCCGAGCGTCGATCACCCGGAGTACGGGCGGCATATCGAGCTGGGTGTGAAGGGTGCAGCCCACCTCCTGCCGGAAGCGTACGCGGCGCTGGCCGCCGGGCTCGAGGCTCACGGCGCCCGTCTCGGCCCCGAGTTGGTGCGCTGACCCTGACGGGGCCGAAACGGTGCGTGTGGGTGACTCGCTGAGTCCGCGGACACGCTGACTTCTCGGCCTCGGGACACGCTTCGCTCCGTGTTCATCGCCGGGCACAGGCATGCTTTCTGCTACTTTTGACCGCGTTCAAGCCACCGGTTCGCATGCCCGCGTGCCCCGCGGCCGGTCCACAAATCCCAACAAGCCAGCATACGCCAGGAGCCCCCGATGCCCAGCAAGACCGTTGCCGATGTGATGAGCATGGTGAAGGAAAGCGAAGTCAAGTTCGTCGACTTCCGCTTCACCGACACCCGCGGCAAGGAGCAGCACGTCACCGTGCCCATCTCCCATTTCGACGAAGACAAGTTCACCTCCGGCCATGCGTTCGACGGCTCGTCGATCGC
>CAXTDH010000369.1:0-4191 GCA_964242405.1 uncultured Rhizobacter sp.
AGTGGTACGCGATGATCGACGTGCACCTGACCGCGCCGTTCCGCATCCTGCGCGCCGCCCAGCCGGTGATCCGCCAGCTGGTCAAGGCCGATGAAGCAGCGGGCCGGCGGGCGATCCGCAAGGTGATCAATATCTCGTCGGTCGCGGGTCTGTTCGGCAACGCGGGCCAGATCAACTACGCGGCGGGCAAGGCCGGCATCGTCGGCATGACGCAGAGCCTGGCGAAGGAATGGGGGCGGCTGAACACGACGGTCAACTGCGTCGCCTTCAAGGTCGGCGTGAACCCGGAGCTGCTCGCGACCATGGAGCGAACCATCCCGCTGGGCCGCGGCGGCACGCCCGAGGAAGCCGCCGGTGCGGTGTTCCTGTTCGCGATTCCCGAGTCGGACTATGTCCGTGGTCAGACCCTCATGTGCACCGGCGGACTGACGGGCATCTGAGGTGGCCCACAGGGTCGTCCACTGCACTTCAACGCAGGCTTCTCGGAGGAACGGTGCCGCGCTTCAGTCGAACGGGGCGGCATCCGGTCACTAGTGGAAGACGGCTCAGTGACCGGTGCGCACCGTCAACAGCACGGCGGCTATCCGGTCGGCGACTGCATAGGCCGGCTCGAGTAGCTCCTCCCCGAACACGTCCGGGTCGATTTCGCTATAAGTCCAGTCGAGCCCCGATCCCTGGAGCCGTGACTCGGCCAGCGCGCGAAAGCGGTCCACGCCCTGGCAGATCGCACTGCCTGTGTAGAGCAACAAGGTGCCGCCCGCCGCCAGGCGGGTCTTCGCCAGGTCGACGATCGCGAGCGACAAGCCCTCGCCCATTCCACCGCCTCCATGTCGGTAGGCGCGTTCACCGGGATCGAGCAGATAGGGCGGATTGGCGACGATGAGGTCGAACTCGCCGTCGACCGACTCCAACAGATCGGATTGCATCGCCCGGACGTTGTCGGCCCCGGCCAGCACGGCGTTCACCCGCGTCAGGCGCAGCGCCGCCGGGTTGATGTCGACGCCGATGACCTCGGCCGCGGGGCGGGCGAGCCCGACCACCACCGCCCCGGGGCCGGCGCCACAGCCGACGTCGACGGCCCGGCGCACATCGCCGCCGCTCTTGGCCAGGTGCTGCGAGATCGCGGTCGCGAAACGATAGGTGTCGGGGCCGAAGAAGACAGCATCGCTGGCGGTCGTCGGGTACGCGGAATGAAAGTACAGCGAGCCGCCCAGGGTCGAGGCTCTGAGCGTCGATCGACAGGCGCCGCCGTCCTGACGTTGCAGCACCGAAGCCGCCTCCATGAGGTCGACGAGCGAAGGCGGCAACAGGTCGAGGCGGAACGGCCGGCTCCAACCGAACACATCCGCCACCGACCGTGCCCACTCGTTGCCGGCACGGGCGTTGACGCGGGCATGGGTCGCCGGCGTGACGGTGACGAAGCGGTGGCCGGCACCCTGCAATGCCCGGCCGAGGCGCAACAACGCCGGGTCGGCCGACTCGGCGCCTCCGGCGGTGGTCACCGGTGACCCATCAGGTCGGCGAAGATGGCGGTCGCGAGCAGACCGGTCGGCGTCGGATGGTTGGCCGGCGACAGGAAGCCGCGCAACTCGGCCATCACCGGCTGCAGGTCGTCGATGTCGGCCAGCCGCTCGGCGAGTGCCTGGGCATCCGGATCCGCCGCCAGCGTCTGAGCGCTGCAGTCGAGGTGATGACGGACGACGTCGGCCACGCTGGTCGAGGCGGTGAACGGCCGTTCGTCAGAAAGCGCCACCGAATCGGCGTCTGCTGCCGAACCGGCACTCGTGGCCGACGCGCGAGTTGCAGCCGAACCGCCGATCGCGGCCGACGCACCGTTCGCCGCCGGGCGACGACGGAACCGGTTGATCTGATGGCGGCGCATCGTCGATCCGGGCGCTTCTGCGTCGCTGCTGCCATCGACGATCCAGTCATGGATCAGCTGCAGCTCATAGGCGTCGAATACGCCGAACATGGCGGCGCCTTCGTCGTTCAACAGGCGCCAGAAGCGACTCTGCTGCGGCTCGACGCCACGGCGGATCCAGCCGGCATCGACGAGCGCGGCGAGGAAGCCCGGCATCCCGCCTGGGGTGGAGAGCCAGTCGGTGACCGTGCGCCCCGCGATCCGGCAATAGTCCGAATGCAGCTCGGCGCCGATTCGGCCCTTGTCCGCCAGCACCGACAACAGTTCGTGCTCCAGATCGAAGGCTTCGATCGCGGCGACGGTGCCCATGCCGATGTCGTTGAGCTTGTAGCCGGTCATCATCCGTCGGTAGAAGGTCGTGACATCGCCGACCCGAGGAAAGCAGTCGAGCGCGCACTGCAGCGATTTGCGGGCGTGGCCGGTCGAGGCGTTGTCGATGGTGACGTGCAGGCTGAAGTAGTACGGATCGATGTCGAGCTCGTTCAGCTCGTAGGCGGTGATCGGCAGGTGCAACGGCAACTGTTCGTAGCCGAGATTGAAGCCGATCAGCTCGGGCAGGAACTCGGCCGCATGGTGCGCGAGCGAGAGCTGCACGGCACCTTGCACATGGTGGCGGTCGTCGAGGTGGTTCCAGCGGGTGGCGCCGTGTTCGGCGAGCAGCTTGCGGTAGATCAGGACATGGTGCTGGGCGGAAATGCCGTCGCCGAGCTCCTCGAGATAGATCCGGATCAGGGGAGCGAGGCGGGCGTCGTCCCAGCGCGAGACCAGGCCGAAGAGCCAGGCGCCGTCCACCAGCTTGGTCGGCGCCACCGACTTGAGGAAGTGCAGGGCATGGGAACGGTTGCGGAAGAAGCGGCGTGGTGCACCAGCCGTGCGAACGTCCAGATACGCCCGATAGCCGCTCGTCGTCTGCTCATGGCTGCGGGCGAGCCAGCCTGCCAGATTTCGCGGGTCGCGCGGCATGTCGCCGTCGTCCAGTTGGTCGGCCGATTCGAGCATGTTGACGAGAAAGGCGCGCGATGTGGCCTGCGTCACCTCGTCGATCAGGCCGACACCCGGGCCATGTTCGCCGAGCAGGGCGCTGTAGAGGTGCTTGGCACCGGCCGCACCGGCACTGGCGCGGCGGACCGTTGGAACGAAGATGAAGGACATGGCGACGCACTGCGAAAGCTGGGTCGTGGATCCTTTCATCGGGACGGTGGAAACCTCGCTCCCGAAGGCCGGAAGCGGCTGTAGGACGCCGGCTTTTGCGCTGCCAGCGCCTGTGGCATTCCGAGGCCGAGCGGTGAACGACCAGGGGCGCTCGACCAGGCCGCTTCACTTCACCCAAGCGGCTTCCCTCAGCCGTTGCAGCGGGCCGCGGCCTGCTCGGGCGACACCTCATGATCGGCCTTGAATTCGCGAATCGCCAGAGCGACCACGTCTTCGGCGCTCAGGTTCGGCCGGCTGCGCGCGAACCAGGTGGCGAATATGCGGATCCACTCGCCCGGCGAATCATCGGGCAGCGTTCGGGCAGCGTCCATGGGGGTGCTCTTTTCGACGGGGTGGTCGAAGTGTGCGAGCATCCTGGACGGTCGATCCGCAGCTGCAGGCGGTCGGCGGCACCGCTTATCGGACGATCCTCGTCGTGGCGCCGCCATTCGTCGGCGGCGCGCCGATCGACGCCCTCAAGGGCAGACTTCCATCTTCCGCGTCACGCCCCGGATCACCTCGTCGCTGAACCAGAAGAAGTAGCTGGTCACCGTGACGGTGCCGCTGTCCTTGCTGCGCGTCTTGTACTCGACCGGCACCACCCAGCCGACGTAGCCGCCGGTGTTCGCGCCCATCGGGCAGCTGCCGCGCTGCGGCGTGCCGACGATCAGCTCGCGGCTCGGATCGGGCTTGCGCACCGTGACATCGAAATAACTGGTGATGGCGCCCTCGGGATTGCGCGGGGCGCTGGTGCGCACCACCTGGACGGTCGGCGGCGGCGCTGCACAGCCGCCGATCAGGGCGGCGAGGATGCAGGCGGTCAACGAAACCGTCGGTCGTGTTCTGGTCATTCTGAGTCCTGGAATCGTTGCGTAGAAGTGTCGCGGCCTGCGGGCAAGCGACGATTGCGCCGAGGTTAGGGGCATGCTGTCTCGTTATCGGAACCGCTTCACCTTACTTTACTGCCGGGCCAAACCGCCTTCACCGCCTGGCCTGAGGATTCGCTGGAAGCGTGATCGGCCGTCGCCGACCATCAGGGAGGACGCGAAGAATGAAGATGCAAGATGACCAGGAAGCGC
>CAXTDH010000370.1:0-4179 GCA_964242405.1 uncultured Rhizobacter sp.
GCCCGGAGGTGGGCAAGCCCTTGCAGGCGGCCCAGGAAATGATACGAGGCGGCCGCTTTCGAGAGGCACTTGGCAAGGTCCGCGAAGCCGAAGCGGTCGGCGGCAAGACGGCCGGCGAGTCGACGATGATCGAGCGGATGCGGCTCGCCGCTGCGTCCGGCGCAGGCGACGCCGACACGGCCGCCCGGTCCTTCGAAACCCTGAGCGCCGGCATGGCGGGCGCCGACCGGTTGCGTGCCATCGAATCGATAGCCGGCACGTATTACCGGGGCAAGGAATACGCAAAGGCGCAGCAGTGGTACCAGCGCTACTTCAAGGAAGGCGGTACCAGCGCCGCCAACCGAACGCTGATGATCCAGACGCAGTACCTCTCAGGCGATCTGGCGGGCGCCTCTCGGGAATTGACGAGCGAGATCCAGGCAGCGGAACGGAGCGGTGCGACCCCGCCGGAGGACCGCATCAACCTGCTGATGAACGCCGCCGTCAAGCAAAAAGACATCAACGGCGAAACGTTTGCCCTGGAACGGCTGGTGACGTATTACCCGAAGCGGGAGTACTGGGTCACCTTGCTGAGCCGGCTGCAAAGCAAGCCGGGTTTTTCGGACCGACTGTCGCTGGATGCCTATCGGCTTTCGCTTGCCACCGGCAGCATGACGGCCGCTGCCGACTACTCCGAAATGGCCCAGCTGGCGTTGCAGGCCGGCTCTCCGGCCGAGGCCAAAACCGTGATCGATAAGGGGTTCGCCGCGGGTATCCTGGGAACCGGTCCGCAGGCCGATCGGCACAAGCGCCTTCGTGACCTGGTCACCAAGCGGCTCGACGAGTTCAAGAAGACGGAAGGCGACGAGGAACGCCAGGCGCTCGCGGCCAAGGACGGCAACGATCTGGTCGTCGCCGGCTTCAACCAGGTCTACGAGGGGCAGAAAGCCAAGGGCATGCAACTGATGCAGCAGGGCATCGCCAAGGGCGGTTTGAAGCGTCCGGAAGACGCCAAGCTGCACCTCGGCATCGCTCAACTCACCGCGGGCGAAAACGCCAAAGCGCAGGCGACGTTCAAGACAGTGTCCGGCAACGACGGAGCATCCGACCTGGCCCGCCTCTGGTCGTTGTACGCCAGGCGCGCCAAGGCCTGACCGCGCCTGCAGGCCGAGCGTTCGCCGCAGCGAACGCCACGATTCAGCGGGGCGCGAGCCGGATGGCGCCGTCGAGGCGAATGACTTCGCCGTTGAGCATCTCGTTCGTGATGATCTGGTGCACCAGCTTGGCGTAGTCGGCGGGCGTACCCAGCCGGCTCGGAAACGGGACGCCGGCGGCGAGCGCATCCTGAACCTCCTGCGGCATAGAAAACAGCATCGGCGTGCCGAAGATGCCAGGGGCGATCGTCATGTTGCGGATGCCGTTGCGTGCCAAGTCACGGGCGATCGGCAACGTCATGCCGACAACGCCGCCCTTGGATGCGGAATACGCCGCCTGGCCGATCTGACCATCGAACGCGGCGACGCTGGCGGTCGAGATCAGCACGCCGCGCTCGCCGGTCGCAGGGTCGGCTTCATTGCGGCTCATCGCCTCGGCCGACAGGCGAATCATGTTGAAGCTGCCGACGAGGTTGACCGTCAGCACCTTGGCGAACAGGGCGAGCTCGTGGGCGCCCTCCTTGCCTACTGTCTTCGCGGCCGGCGCAATGCCGGCGCAGTTGACCAGCCCCATCAGTTTGCCAAGTGACAGCGCCTTGGCGACCACGGCGCGCCCGTCGGCCTCCTGGCTCACATCGCAACGCACGAAGGCGTTGCTGCCACCGAGTTCGGCGGCGAGTGCTTCGCCCTTGTCGGCCTGCAAATCGGCGATGACGACCGTGGCACCTTAGGTGACGAGCATGCGCACCGTGCCCTCGCCGAGGCCGGATGCCCCGCCGGTGACGATGAAAACCTTGCCTGCGATGTCCATGGTGGGGTCGTCCGGTCAGCCGAGCGCGGCAAGCGCCCGTGCCGTGATGTCTTCGACGCTTCCAGTGCCGCTGATCTTCCGGTACCGGGGCGCGCCCGGCTCTCCGGAGCCCGCCCAGTGCGAGTAGTACTTGACCAAAGGCCGCGTCTGGCTCTGGTAGACGGCCAGCCGGTTCTTGACGGTTTCCTCGGCGTCGTCCGCGCGGTGGATCAGGTCTTCACCTGTCACGTCGTCCTGGCCCGGCACCTTGGGCGGGTTGTGGACGACGTGGTAGACGCGGCCCGATGCGGGGTGCACCCGCCGCCCGCTCATCCGCTCGATGATGACCTCGTCGGGCACATCGATCTCCAGCACCAGGTCGAGATGGACGCCGGCCGCCTTCATGGCGTCTGCCTGGACGATCGTCCGCGGAAAGCCGTCGAACAAGAACCCGCGGGCGCAATCGGGTTGGGCGATCCGCTCCTTGACGAGGCCGATGATGATGTCGTCGCTGACCAGACCGCCGGATTCCATGACCTTCTGCGCCGCCAGACCCATCTCGGTACCTGCCTTGACCGCTGCCCGCAGCATGTCGCCTGTCGAGATCTGCGGAATGTCGAAGCGCTTGCAGATGAAGGCGGCTTGGGTCCCTTTGCCCGCGCCAGGGGCGCCCAGCAGGATCAGTCTCATGAGAATCCTTGATTGTTGTGACGAGCTCGCGCGGCCGGGTTGCCGCCTGCGCTGCGGCAGGAAGTCGGATCGAGAATACCATGTGCCCCAGGGCGTTCGGCCCCCGGCCACGCCAGGGAAAACGTGGGTCACGCCACTGTGGCGGGTCAGCGAAAGAGGGCGCGAACGCGTGCCAGATCGTCCGGCGTATCGACGCCGCTGGCGGGGCGCAAGTCGCTGACGTGGACCGCGATGCGCTCGCCGTGCCAGAGCACCCGAAGCTGCTCCAGCGCCTCGATCGTCTCCAGCGGGCTGGCTGCCAGCAACGGGAAGCGGCGCAGGAAACCGGCCCGATAGCCGTAAATGCCGATGTGGCGGAGCGACGGCGCTGGTGGTGCCGCAGTGGCGCCCGTCGCCCGTCCGTCCCGCCACCAGGGTATCGGCGCCCGGGAGAAATAGAGTGCCCGACGGTGGCCATCGAGCACCACCTTGACGACATTCGGGTTGTCGAGTTCCGCCGGATCGTCGATCGCGTGCGCTGCCGTGCTCACCACGCAGTCGGCGCGTTCGAGCAGCAGGCTCGCACAGGCATCGATCAGCGCCGGTTCGATCATCGGCTCGTCGCCCTGGACGTTGACCACGAGGTCGTCGCCGTCGAGGCCGAGCAGGGTGCAGGCTTCGGCAAGCCGGTCGCTGCCGGTCGGATGGTCGACGCGCGTCTCGATGGCGTCGACGCCGTGTCGACGGCAGGCTTCGACGATGTCCCGGTGGTCAGCCGCGACTGTCACCCGTGTCGCACTCGACCGTGCGGCCTGACGAGCCACCCGCACCACCATGGGCAGGCCGGCGATGTCGGCCAGCGGCTTGCCCGGCAGACGGCTCGAGCCGAGACGCGCCGGCACCAGGACGCTGAAGTTCACGTCGGGTCGGCGTGTACCGCTGGGGTCGCGTCGAGCAGGCGCGCCTCGTGTTCCAGCATCACCGGAATGCCGTCCCGGATCGGAAACGCCAGGCCGTCGGCCTTGCAGACCAGTTCGGCATCGGCCTGGATTGGCGGTCGCAGGTGTTCGAGCGGGCCTTTGCAGACCGGGCAGACCAGCAGGTCAAGGAGTCGGGTTTCCATGGTCGTTCAAGCCGGGTGGTGGTGATGCAGCGCTGCAGGCGAGGCGTCGAGCAGCCACCTTCGGGGCGGGCAACAGGGCGAGCAGCGCGGCCTCGAACATCGGGTCGGGCTGGAAGTCTAGCGCCACCACCCAGACGCGGGTCGAGCCGAGGCGGGCCGGGTCGAGCTTGACGGCGTCCTTCTCGGTCACGATCACGTCCGTGCTGGCTGCCGGCCAGGGCAGGGTGGCGAAGTCAAAGTGGTCGGGCAACGGCAGCGGCGTGATGTTCAGCCCCTCCTCCGTCAGCATGGCGAAAAAGCGCCCGGGTCGTGCCAGCCCGGCCGCGGCGATGATGCGCCTGCCGCGCAGCGCGGCGAATCCAGCAGTCGGTGCCGCTACCGTCACCGCTGCGTATGCGGTTGCCACCGACGCTGCCGCTGCCGCTGCCGCTGCCGCTGCCGCTGCCGCTGCCGCTGCCGCTGCC
>CAXTDH010000371.1:0-4173 GCA_964242405.1 uncultured Rhizobacter sp.
AGCCTGGCCACCCCGCAGCTGGTTGAAGCGACCGATGTCGCTCTCAGCCTCGAAACGCGACAGGCAGCGTTGAACGTCGGCAATGCGTGCAAAGGCACGGCTGAATGCACGCTCGGCGGCAGTGGAAGTGGCCCCCTCCTCACCGCGCATGCCAAGCTCCACCAGCGTGCCGAGCAGGGGCCGGGCGCGCCGCAGCCATGGCCGTTCAAGCACGACAGCAGCCATGGTCGACGAGCCGGTGATCAGCCGTGCAACGCGTCGCTGCGCCGCGCCAGCGCGACGACCGCGACGATGCGCCGCACGCCCTCGGTGACGTGGGTGCAGCTGAGCGTCGCGCCGCTGATGTTGGCGATGTCGTCGCCGACCCGCAGCGGTGCGGCCACCGTCTTGCCGACGAACTGGCGCCGCCAGGCCGGCAGCTTGATCTCGGCGCCGTGCGATTCGCGGTACGCCAGGATCTCGACTTGGCGCACGCTGCCGTCCACGCCCAAGCCGACGGCATAGCTGATCAGCTCCGATTTACCGATTACGTTGTCGACGACGACGAAGCCGAGCGTGGCGCCGGCCTTGCGCGCCACCTTGACCGACCAGTTCGCCGAACGGGCGCGAACGCCTTGCGCATCGAGCTGCTGCAGATCGGCAGCGGCTAGCGTCAGGCTGCGGTCGTCGAAGGCATCGGCATCGGGAAACATGAGCTGCGCCGCCTGCTCGGCGCTGAGATAGTCGACAGCGAAGGCCTGCGTCGGCGCCCCGGCCAGAAGGACGGCAGAGGCGGCAGCCGAAGCGGTGAGGACGACGCGCATGCGGGTGAAATCCTGTCTCAATCAGAACGCGAAGCCGACGCCCAGATTGACCGAATTACCGAGGTTGAAATGCTCGACCGCATCGGCCAGCTTGTTGCGCCGGTAGTCGCGGTAGTCGGCCTTCAGCACCACGCCCTCGCCGATGCGCAGGCTGGCGCCCAGCGTCCAGATCCGCTCGTCCGGCTGCTTGACGCCGCCGGCCGCGACCGAAAGGCCGCCGAAACCGGCCGCGGTGTTCAGCCGCTCGTAGCGCACGAACGGGATTAGCGCGTAATCCTCCCGGCGCCAGACGGTGTAGGCCGCCTGCACATAACCACCGTAGAAGCGCTTGGGCACGAGCGTCGGTGCCGTCACCGAACTGGCGGCGTAGCTCGCGTTCAAGGCTTCGGTGTCGTTGATGTTGCCGCGGATGTACTCGCCCGCCAGATCCCAGCCGGCGATCTGGTAGCGAGCGTGCAGATCGAACATCGTCAGACGAGATTTGCCGGCGAGAAAGCCCGGCTGGTGCTGGCCGATGCCGCCGTAGACCAGCGAGCCGCCGACCAGCAGCCCGGGAATGCCGCGCCAGTTGAGCGCTACCACGCCGCCTAGGTCGCGCGAGGCCGCGAACTGGCCTTCGCCGTGGATGGCCTGCAACGGCCCGCGGTCGCGGCCTTCGGTCGAGGCCGGGTCCCATTTCGATAGGTTGGGCATGGTCGTGACCGCCACGTCCCAGTTCAGGCCGATCGCGGTGTCGCCCGAGACGCCGAGCCCGGCTTCGCGCCAGGTGCTGGGCACGATCTTGGTGTCGACATCGGGCCGGTAGACGCCGAAATAGGCCGTCGGCTCATGGTTCTGGTTGATGAGGCCGACCGGCATCAGGAACAGGCCTGCCCGGCCGCGGATGCCTACAGCGAACTCGCGCTCGACCCAGAGCTGCTCGACTTCCGCTTCGCCCGAGTCGCCCGACGAAGCGATCGCGTGCTCCCACTCGAATTCGGCGACCACCCGGGTGCGGTCGTCGAAGCGGTGCTCCAGGCCGATGACGGCGCGCTGCACGTCGGTCTGGGTGTCCTTGGTGGATTTCGTCGGGTGGCTGTAGCCGATCTCGCCATAGGCGGATACGGTGGTCGCGGAAGGGCCGGTCGTGGCGTCGGGTGTGCGCCCGGCCACGGGCGCGATCGGCGCCTGCGCGGCAGGCGAGGGCTTGGCGAGCGGGGGTGTCTGGGCGGATTCGAGCCGGGCCGTCTGCGCAGGTGGATTGAAAGGCGTGGACGGATTGGACGGCCCCGATGGGCCGGTCGTTGACGCCACGCTCGGCTGGGCCGCCTGCGCGGCCTCCAGGCGCTCGACCTTCGCCTGCAATGCCGCGTTCTGCTGCGCGAGCGCATCGAGCTTGGCGGCCAGGTCGGCGATGGTCGGCGCGGCGGCGGGCGCGGCAGCGCTTTTGGCTCGAGCCGCGGGCTTCTTGGCCCGGACGTCACCTGGGGAGGCGGTCTGAGCCGATACCGACGAGGCGGCGCACACGGCCGCACACGCGAGCAGGCCGTTGCTCATGAGCGACTTGACGAGCCGATGGGGTGAGGCGGGTGGCTGGGGCATGGTCATCAGGATCGAGGCAGGAAGGCGAGCAGGCTCTTTGAGACCGTTGCGGCAGGCGTAGAGCCCTTCGACAGGCTCGAGGCCCTTCGACGGGCTCAGGGTGATCGGGTGTTGATGCGGTTGGCTACCAGGCGTGAATGGCGCCGAGCGGCGCTCTCGACGGCCCTCGCGGCGATCGGATGTTGATGTGAATGGCCACCAGCGCAACGCAGCCCGAGGCGTCGGGCCGGCCACGTGGCCGCGGCACGTCGCGCCGGTCATGGCCCCAGCGGGCGGACGACGCCGAAACTGCCATCGGCTTCGCCGTTCGGGCCGGCCGCGTAGTAGAGGGCGTTGGTGTCGCCCAGGGTGTCGCCGTTGCCGAACACCAGGCCCCAGACACCCGGCACCTGCAGCGGTGCACCGGCGGCGTCGCGCACGTAGTTGACAGCGCGCCGGGCGCCGGTGTCGAAGGCGGTGAGCGCGCCGCGCGGTGAGCCACTGTCGTCGTCACCGAAGTTGCCGACCAGCAAGGTGCCCGACAACGCCCCGAAGTTCGCGGGTGCGAGCGCCAGGCCCCAGGGCGCGTCGAGCAGGCCGCGGTCGTCCCAGACGGCGATCAGCCAGCCGTCGAGGTCGAACTCGGCGATCCGCCCTGCCCCGGCTGCATGCACCTCGTTGGCCGGCCAGGGCGTGCCGACCGCGGCGCGCGGGTCCTGCTGCACTTGCGCATAGGCGACGAACAGGCTCTGGCCGATCAGTTGCACGTTCCAGGGGACGAAATCGCCAGCGACTATTCCTGCCGGGTTTTTCGCGAACGGGTTGACGAAGGCAGCGCCGCCGGCCAGCGTGGTGGTGATCTCGCGCAGGCGGCCGTTGGCCTGCAACGCACCGTCGAAGACGCGGACGCGAAAGCTCCTGCCGACATTGGCCCGGGCTGCGGCACTGCTGCAAAGGTCGGTGTCCGTCCCGAAATCGGCGACATAGAGGCGGCTCGAACCCGGGTTCAACGCCATGCCGTAGAACTGGCCACAGTCGTTCGGGTCGTCGCGGCTGTCGAAGACCTTGACCGCGGTGTCGGCCCGGTCGAAGCTGCCGTCGGCGTGCTTGCGCTCCGTCCAGGCGTAGACCGCGCCGAAGCTGGTCGTGAACAGGAACTTCGCGCCTGCCGTCACCGGTGAGCGGTCGGCGCTGGGCGCGACCGGCGTCTGCGTGATGACGAAGCTCGCCGCATTGGGGTTGAAGACGACGCCGGTGGCGTGGGCGTTCGTGATGTCCGGCCGGCCGGTAGCCGAGTCCACGGGGAAATCCGGCAGGGTGACGGTGTTGTCGACGAGCGGCGCCAGGTCGGCGCAGAGGGCACCGGCGGCGGCGCAGGGCGGCGTCGTCTTGCCGGTCACGTCGCCGACGTATTCGTACGACTTGTCCCCTGCCAGCACCCAGAAGTGGCCCGGGATGCCGGCCGGCCGGATGGCGATGCCCCAGGCGTCGATCAGTGCCGGGACGGTGCCGACGGTCGGCGCGTAGGCCGCTGCATCGCTGGCCACGAAGGTGGTGGTGGCGTAGCGGTTGGCGGTGGCCTCGCTTGTGTCGGCGCTTCCACCCCCACCACAGGCGGCCAGTAGTGCCGCGACCGCCAGCCCGCAGCACCGGCGCAAAAGCGCCTGCGAGAAATCCATTATTCGACCCCGTTGTGGAGGCCGAAGGTTACGCTAAATGGGAATGCTTCGCAATCAGGGTCGGCTTCGCGACGCTCAGATCTCCTCGTACAGCGGCAAGGTCAAAAACTCCTCGAATGCTTCCTTCGTGC
>CAXTDH010000372.1:0-4158 GCA_964242405.1 uncultured Rhizobacter sp.
ACCTGGATCATGGTTCAGTCCTCCTCAGGCGCCGGGTTGTTCGGCGACGGTATCGGCGTCGGGCACGATCTCGGCCAGTTCGATCGGCTTGCCGGCCTCGTCGAGCACAGCTTCACCTTCCGCATCGACCATCACCGCATGCGTCTCCTCGCGCAGGACCTCACCCGTCTCGTCGACGATGGCTGCGCCAGCCTCGTCGTGGGCCGCCGGTGCGGTAAAGCCGCGCGGGCGAGCCACCGGAATGCCATTGCGCTCAATCAGCAGCCACGACTTGCGCTTGCTGATGGGGCGGCACTCTTCAATGCGCACGACATCGCCGTCGTGGCACAAATTGGTGTCGTCATGCGCCGCATATTTCTTCGAGCGACGAATGAACTTCTTGTACAACGGATGCATAATACGGCGTTCGACGATGACAGTGATGGTCTTATCCATCTTGTCGCTTGTCACACGGCCGGTAAGGACGCGCCTCGGCATCGTCCGTCTCCTCTACTTCTTGGCGGCGGAGGATTTATGCTCCGCCATAATGGTCTTCACACGCGCGATATCGCGGCGAACGGCACGCACACGACCGACGCCCTCGAGCTGGCCGGTCGCACGCTGGAACCGCAGGTTGAACTGCTCCTTCCGAAGGTCCAGCAACGTTTGTGGCAGGGTGTCCGCGCCCTTGGCGCGGAGGTCGGATGGCTTGGTCATCAGGCGTCCCCGATCCTGGTCACGAACTTGGTACGGATCGGCAGCTTCGCGGCGCCAAGCGCCAGCGCCTCCCGCGCCAACTCCGGGGCAACGCCGTCAATCTCGAACATGATACGGCCCGGCTTGACTCGACAGACCCAGAACTCAGGACTGCCCTTGCCGGAGCCCATACGCACTTCGGCAGGCTTGGTCGACACCGGGACGTCCGGATAGATGCGGATCCACACTCGGCCGGCACGGCGCATCGAGCGCGTAATGGCGCGCCGGGCGGCTTCGATCTGGCGGGCGGTGACCCGCTCCGGCTCGAGGGCCTTGAGGCCGAACGCGCCGAAGTCGAGGTTGGTGCCGCCCTTCGCCAGGCCGTGAATACGGCCCTTATGAGCCTTGCGGTACTTCGTCCGCTTCGGAGAAAGCATTCTCTAGTTCCTCTTTACCGCTGCGGCGCCTGTTCGGCGGCACGACGGTCCTGTGCCAGCGGGTCATGCGCCAGGATTTCACCCTTGAAGATCCAGACCTTCACGCCGCAAGTTCCATAGGTCGTCTTAGCCGTCGCGATACCGAAATCGATATCGGCGCGCAGCGTGTGCAACGGCACGCGGCCTTCGCGATACCACTCGACCCGGGCGATCTCGGCGCCGCCAAGACGACCAGAGCAGTTGATCCGGATGCCTTGGGCCCCGAGGCGCATGGACGACTGCACCGCGCGCTTCATCGCACGGCGGAACGCCACGCGGCGCTCAAGTTGCTGGGCAATGTTCTCGGCCACGAGCTGGGCATCGATTTCCGGCTTACGGATTTCGACGATATTCAGGCTGACTTCGGCCTTGGCCATCTTGGCGAGATCCTTGCGGAGCACCTCGATGTCCTGGCCCTTCTTGCCGATGACGACGCCGGGCCGGGCTGCATAGATCGTAACTCGCGGCTTTTTGGCGGGACGCTCGATCACGACGCGCGAAACACCAGCGCCGGAAAGCTTCTTGCGCAGGTGATCACGTAGCTTGATATCTTCGAGCAGCAGCTTCGAATAATCACGGCCGGCGTACCAACGGCTGTCCCAAGTACGATTAATGCCGAGCCGAAGGCCGATCGGATTGACTTTGTGACCCATGTCTTACGCCGCCTTCTCTTCGGTGGTGGCCTGCGCCTGCTCGGCAACGACAATGCGCAAGTGGCTGAACCACTTTTCGATGCGCGACGCGCGACCGCGGCCACGAGCATGGAAGCGACGCATCACGATCGACTTGCCGACCTCGGCGCGGCTGACGACGAGGCGATCGACGTCGAGCTGGTGGTTGTTCTCGGCATTAGCGATAGCACTCTCGAGAGTCTTCTTAACCTGCTGCGCGATACGGCGCTTGCTGAAGGTGAGCGTGGCGACAGCCTTGTTAGCGGGCATGTTGCGTATCAAACCCGCGACGACGTTCAGCTTCTGCGGGCTAATACGCACGTTGCGCAGGACGGCCATAGCCTCAGTCTCCTCGAGGATACGAGGATGTTTCTGTTTGCTCATCTCAGCCCCGCTTCGACTTCTTGTCGGCCGTATGGCCGGTGAAGGTCCGCGTTGGCGAGAACTCGCCGAACTTATGGCCTACCATGTTCTCGTTCACCTGGACGGGCAGGAACTTGTGCCCGTTGTAGACGCCGAACGTCAGACCAACGAATTGCGGAAGGATTGTAGACCGACGCGACCAGATCTTGATGACCTCATTGCGACCGGAGTTGCGCACGGCCTCGGCCTTGCCCAGCATGTACCCGTCGACAAACGGGCCCTTCCATACGGAACGCGCCATATCAGTGCTTCCCCTTCGGACGACGGCGGATAATGAGACCCGCGGTACGCTTGTTCGTACGTGTCTTGTAGCCCTTGGTTGGCTTACCCCATGGTGTCACCGGATGGCGTCCGCCCGAAGTGCGGCCTTCGCCGCCACCGTGCGGATGATCAACCGGGTTCATGACGACGCCGCGGTTATGCGGGCGGCGACCGAGCCAACGGTTACGACCAGCCTTGCCAAGCTTCTCGTTCTGCCGGTCCGGATTGCTGACGGCGCCGACGGTAGCCATGCACTCGGCACGCACCATCCGAAGTTCGCCGGACTGCAATTTAATCTGAGCGTAGCCGGAGTCCTTGCCCACGAGCTGGGCGTAGGTGCCAGCTGCGCGGGCCATCTTGCCACCGCCGCCGATCTTCAGCTCGACGTTGTGGATGATAGTCCCGACCGGCATGGCCGAGAGCGGCATCGCGTTACCAGGCTTGATGTCGACCTTCGGGCCCGCAACCACCTTGTCGCCAGCGCGCAAACGCTGCGGTGCAAGAATGTAGGCCAGCTCGGCGTCCTCATACTTGACGAGTGCGATGAACGCCGACCGGTTCGGATCATATTCGATCCGTTCGACGACGGCCGCCATGTCGAACTTGCGGCGCTTAAAATCGACGTAGCGATACGTCTGCTTGTGCCCGCCACCACGGAAGAACGAGGTTGTCCGGCCATGGTTGTTGCGTCCGCCGGTGCGGTGCTTGCCCTCGGTGAGGGTCTTGACCGGCTTGCCCTTCCAAAGCTCACTACGGTCGATCAGCACCGTGCCGCGAAGGCTCGGGGTAACCGGATTGAATTGCTTTAGCGCCATTGCTTAATTCCTCACGCCAGCCCGGTAGACATGTCGATCGACTGTCCGTCAGCAAGCTGAACGTACGCCTTCTTCACGTCCGACCGTGTGCCGGGGCGACCACGGAAACGCTTGACCTTGCCCTTCTGAATCAGCGTGTTCACGCTCTTCACCGACACGCCGAACAGGCCCTCGATAGCTGCTTTGATCTCAGGCTTAGTCGCGTCGATCGCTACCCGGAAGGCAACCTGATTGCGTTCCGTCATCATGGTCGCCTTCTCGGTGATTACCGGGCTACGGACGACTTCGAACATCCGTTCGCGCGACATCGTCGCGGCGTGCTTGCGGGCAGCCAGGACCTGACGAGTGCTCATGCCGCGGCCCCCTCTGCGTGTGCAGGTGCCGGTGCAGGTGACAAACGCCGCTTGAGACCTTCGAGACCGGCGGTTGTGACGACAAGCATCTCGTGGCGAACTATGTCGTAAACGTTGGCACCGACAGTTGGCAGTACGTCCATGCCGATGACGTTGCGAGCCGCACGGAGGAAACCCTCGTCAACCGTGTGATCAAGGAACAGTGCGCTTTTCCAACCGAGATCGCTGATCTTGGCAGCAAAGTCCTTGGTCTTACCGCTACTACCCGCGACACTCTCGACCACGACGAGCTTACCTTCCGACTGCTTCATCGACAGCGCCGAGATAAGACCCAGTCGGCGCACCTTCTTAGGCAGGTCGAAGCCGTGGTCACGGACGACAGGTCCATGTACGGCACCACCGGTGCGGAACTGCGGCGAACGCAGGCTGCCCTGGCGGGCATTACCAGTTCCCTTCTGCTTGTAAGGCTTCTTGGTGGTGCCTG
>CAXTDH010000373.1:0-4151 GCA_964242405.1 uncultured Rhizobacter sp.
CGAGAACCAAACGGTGAGCGAAAACGTTTCGAAGCTGTTGCGAAGGTCCCTGACCGCGGTCGGCGAGCTTGCGCCTCGGGTGCGCGGGCAAGCGGTGGCTGGCTTCGTACCCTTCTACGCGAAACCTGGTGCCGTGGTGACCAATGAGGCCGTGAATCGTCTTTGCGATCAAGAAGGCATCTGAGAAGCTGTGCGAGCGCTTCTCGACGTCAATGTGCCCGTGGCACCTTCTCGATCGGTATCACCTGCACCACGCGACCGCGGCACTTCGTCGCCGCCGTTCGTGACGCACGAGCGGAACATCTCTTGATTCTCGGCACGAGGCCATGAACTTCCTGCCCTTCGCCCAGCCCGAGATCGGCGAAGAGGACATCGCCGAAGTCGTCGACACGCTGCGTTCCGGCTGGTTGACGACCGGCCCGAAGGCTAAGCGCTTCGAGGACGATTTCGTCGCCTTTCTCGGCGACCCTGGCTTGCACGCACTCGCCGTCAATTCCGCGACCGCCGGCCTGCACCTCGCCCTCGAGGCGCTCGGCGTCGGCCCGGGCGACGAGGTCATCACCACCACCCACACCTTCACCGCGACGGCGGAGGTCGCGCGCTACCTCGGGGCCGATGTCGTCCTGGTCGACATCGACCCGGCCACCCTTTGCATCGACCCGCGCCTGATCGAGGCGGCGATCACCGTGCGCACCAAGGTCATCATCCCGGTCCACTTCGGCGGGCTGGCGGCCGACATGCCGGCCATTCTCGAAATCGCCCGGCGGCGCGGCCTGCACGTCGTCGAGGATGCGGCGCATGCGCTGCCCACGACCAGCGCCGGCCGGCTCGTCGGCACGCTCGACTCGAACATCACCGTCTTCAGCTTCTACGCCAACAAGACGATGACGACCGGCGAAGGCGGCATGGTCGTCACCCGCGACGCGAAGCTCGCCAGGCGCATCTCGGTGATGCGGCTGCACGGCATGAGCCGGGATGCCTTCGACCGCTTCACGGCCAAGGTGCCGAGCTGGTATGACGAAATCGTCGCGCCCGGCTACAAGTACAACTTGACCGACATTGCCGCTGCGCTCGGCCTGCAGCAATTGAAGCGGGTGCATGCGTTCCAGCAGCGCCGGGCCGAGATCGCGGCGCGCTTCGACGCCGGCTTCGACGGCCTGCCGGTGATCTTGCCGCCCCACGCACCGCCCAGTGAGCTGCACGCCTGGCACCTCTACGTCCTCAGGCTCGCGGATGGCGCGCCGCTCGACCGCGGCCAGCTCATCGAGCAGCTGTTCGAAGCCGGCATCGGCTGCAGCGTCCACTACATCCCGCTGCACCAGCAACCGTACTGGCGCGATCGATATGGCCTGACTGCCGCCCGGTTCCCGCACAGCCAACAGGCGTACGAGCGCCTGGTGAGCCTGCCGATCTACACCCGCATGAGCGATGCCGATGTCGACCGCGTGATAGGGGCGGTGCGTGCGGCGCTAGGATGAAGGTCCTGCACGGAAGCGATCGACCGCGGAGACCACGATGAACGCACGCACCCACCTCTACTTCTCGCTTGCCGATTTCCTCGTCTGGGAGGAGACGCAGCCCGAGCGGCACGAGTTCTACCGCGGCGAAATCTTCGCGATGGTCGGGGCGCTGCGGATTCATGGCCGCGTCGTCTCGAATCTGAATCGTGAACTGGGAGTTCAGTTGAAAGGCTCGCCCTGCCAAGTGTTCGCAGAAGGAATGAAGCTCCAGATCGGCAACGACACCATCCTCTATCCCGACATCTTCGTGACCTGCGACAAGGCCGACCTCTCCACCGACAGGATCTTTCGCGCCCCGACACTCATCGTCGAAGTCCTGTCGCCGACCACCCAGGCCTACGACCGCAGCCAGAAGTTCGCGTGGTACCGCCGGCTCGATTCCCTGCGCGAATACGTCCTTGTCGACCCTGGCACTCACCGCGTCGAAAGCTTCCGCCGAACCGCCGAGGGGCAGTGGACTTTTCACGACATGAGCCAGGCCGAGGCGTTGGAGGCGACGAGCATCGGCTGCGCCGTCGCGCTCGCCGATGTGTTTGGTGGCGTCGATCCACCGCCCGAGCAGGCTCCCGAGACGCCTCCCGAGCCGGCCTGATTCTGCGGATGGCCAAGCGCCTCTTCGACCTGCTCGCCGCCACTTTCGCCCTGATCCTGCTCGCGCCCGCGTTCCTGCTGATCGCCATCGCCATCCGGCTCGATTCGCCCGGCCCTGTGTTCTTCCGTCAGGAGCGCGTGGGCCGTGGCGGCGTCTCCTTCCGCATCCACAAGTTCCGCACCATGCGCGCCGATGCGGTCCAGGCAGGCCCGCAGATCACCGTCGGCGCCGACCCGCGCATCACTACCGTCGGCCGCCTGTTGCGCCGCGCCAAGCTCGACGAATTGCCACAATTGATCGACGTGATCGCCGGCACGATGAGCCTCGTCGGGCCGCGGCCCGAAGTGCCGCGTTATGTGGCGATGTACCCACCGGAGGTGCGCGCCAAGGTGCTGAGCGTGCGCCCCGGCATCACCGATCCGGCGTCGATCGAATACCGTGACGAGAACGCGTTGCTGGCCGGCACCGCCGACCCGGAACGTGTCTACATCGAGCAGATCATGCCGGCCAAGTTGCGCCATGCGATCCGCTATGTCGAGACCATGTCGTTCGCGACCGACCTGCGGTTGATCGGCGAGACCGTGCGCAGCGTGTGGCTTCGATGATGCCGTCGATCTGGCATCGCCTCGACCGCTTCCTGGCCCTGATTCGACCTTACCGACAGCCGGTCTCGTTGCTCGTCGACGGCCTTGTCATCGTCGCCACCTGGAACATCACCTACCTCTTTCGCCTCGGCTTCGAACGCTGGCTGCGAGCCCGGCCGGACTATGACGGCGGCGTGATGCTGGCGGTGGTCGCGGCCTACCTGGCCGTCTTCGTCGCCGCCGGCATCCCGCGCGGCATGTGGCGCTTCTCGGGCTTCGGCGAGGTGCGGCGGTTGACACTCGCCTGCGCTGCCGCGGGCCTGTTGTGCGCCGTGGTCGTGCTCATGGCGCAGCTTGCCGAAGTGCCGCGGGCGGTGCTCGCGCTGCATCCGTTCATCACGCTGATCGGCCTGTGCATGGTCCGCATCGGCTATCGGATGGTCTACGAGCACGCCCGGGCTCGCATCAGCGCCAGCAGCAACGGCGGCAGCGAAAAGGCGAGGCGGGCGATCGTGCTGGGTGCCGGCGAAGCTGCCCAGCGGTTGCTGGCGATGACCCACCAGCAGGGCTGGACGGTCATCGGCCTGCTCGACGACGACCCGGCCAAGCAGGGTGCCCGCATCGGCAGCGTCTCCGTTCTCGGCCGCCTGGCCGACGTCGCCGACCCCCGGCTGCGTGCCGACGCGACGCATCTGATCGTCGCCTTGCCGGGCGCCACGGCCGCCCAGCGCCGCAAGGCCATCGCGCTTGCGACCGCCACCGAATTGCAGGTGCTGACCGTGCCGTCGTCCAGCGAACTCCAGGACGGCAGCGCCCGGATCGAGAAAGTTCGTGGCATCGAGCCGGAAGATCTGCTCGGCCGTGAACCCGTGCGCCTCGACGAGGCCAGCCTGGCAGACCTGATCTCCGGCAAGACGGTGCTCGTGACCGGCGCCGGGGGCTCGATCGGCTCGGAGCTGTGCCGCCAGGTGGCGCGTTATGGCCCGTCGCGCATCGTTCTCTATGAACTGAGCGAGTTCGCGCTCTATCAGATCGAGCAGCAGATGGGCGAGTTGCACCCGCACCTGCCGCTCGTCCGCCTGATCGGCGATGTCAAGAACCTCGAGCACCTGCGCGCGACCTTTTCGTCGCACCGGCCGCATCTGATCCTGCACGCGGCTGCCTTCAAGCACGTGCCGCTGATGGAAGACGAGAACGCCTGGGCTGCGCTTCAGAACAATGTCGTCGGTACCTGGAATGCCGCCACCGCCGCGGCCGAGGCGGGCGCCGAGCGCTTCGTGCTGATCTCGACCGACAAGGCCGTCAACCCGACCAACGTGATGGGCGCGAGCAAGCGGGCCGCCGAAATGGTGATCTCGCACCTGGCGGGGCTCGGCCACGCGACGACGCGCTTCTCGGCTGTCCGTTTCGGCAACGTGCTGGGCTCGAGTGGCAGCGTCATCCCCAAGTTCAAGG
>CAXTDH010000374.1:0-4144 GCA_964242405.1 uncultured Rhizobacter sp.
GCGCAGCGCGGCGCGAAACGGGTCGGCATCGACGGCGTTGAAGACCATGCCCTTGACCTTCAGCTCGACCTCGACGGTGTTGTTCAAGCGACGGACGTCGTTGCGCTCGGCCAGTGCGGCAGCGTTGATGTGCCTGGTCACGATCGCCTTCAGGTCGGCCGGCAGCGCCGCCCACATCTTGCCGTTGGCGAGGAACCAGAAGCCGTCCCACATGTGATTGGTCTGCGAGACGTACTTTTGCACTTCGTAGAGCTTGGCGGTCTGGATGATGGCGAGCGGGTTCTCCTCGCCCTCGACGATCTTCGTCTGCAGGGCGGAATACACCTCGCTGAAGTTGATGCTGGCCGGCGAGGCGTCGAAGGCCTTGAACATCGACGTCCAGAGAGGGCTCACCGGCACCCGGATCTTGAAGCCCTTGAAGTCGGCCGGCGTTGCGATCGGCCGTGACGAACTCGTCACCTGGCGAAAGCCGTTGTCCCAGATCTTGTCGAAGGCGACGAGGTTGGCCTTGGCGATCGCGGCGCGAACATGGGCGCCGAGCTCGCCGTCCATCGCCGCCCAGACCTGGTCGTAGTTCTTGAAGGCGAAGCCGACGCCGTTGATCGAGGCCACCGGCACCAGCGTCGACAGGATCAGCCCCGACAAGGTGAAGAACTCGAGCGCGCCGGAGCGCACCTGCGACAGCATGTCGGTATCGGAGCCGAGCTGGTTGTTCGGAAACACCTGGATCTCGAGCCGGCCGCCGCTTTCCTTCAGGATCGCCTCGGCGGCTTCCTTCATGCGGACGTTCAGCGGGTGGATGGCCGGCAGGTTGCTGGCGTACTTCATCCGGAACTCGGGCGCCGGCTGGGCATGGGCCAGCGGCGCAGCCGCCACGGCGCTCGTCAGCGCGGCGGTGCGGGTCAGGAACTGGCGTCGGGCGATCGGCAGCATGGGGTGTCTCCTCCGTCTTGTTTTTGGTGCAGGCGACGTCTGACCGCGCAGCGGCGCAGATTCTAGTCAGCAGGCACGGGCGCGTCGATTGCTGTCAACGGAGCATCTTCCAGCTTCCGAAGTCCCAAGATTCCATGCGACCTGCTTCCTCGACCCTTCGTTGCCCACCCTCCGCTTCCCGCCACGCCACACGGGCGCTGACGGCCATCGCCTTTGCCGCCCTGCTCGGCGCCTGCAGCAGCGTACCTTCCGCGACCTCCGGCGACAGCGTCGGCTTGCAGAAAGTCGCCGCTTTCGAGCACCAGGCCACCGGCGTCACCGTCACGCCCGACGGCCGCATTTTCGTCAGCTTTCCGCGCTGGACGGAGGACACCGAAGTCTCGGTCGCCGAACTGCAAGGCGGCGCCCTCATCCCCTTCCCCGACGCCAGCTGGAATGCCTGGCGCAATGCCGCCAAGGACCAGATCTCGCCCAAGAACCACTGGGTGTGCGTGCAGAGCGTCGTCGGCGGGCCGAACGGCAATGTCTGGGTGCTCGACCCGGCGGCACCTGCGATGGCCGCGGTCGTGAAGGACGGGCCCAAGCTCGTCGAGATCGACATGCGGACGCGGCTGCCGGCGCGCGTCGTCGCCTTTGGGGAAGACGTCGCGCCGCAGGGCTCCTATCTGAACGACGTGCGTTTCTCGCCCGACGGCGGCACCGCCTATCTGACCGATTCGGGTGCCAAGGGTGCGCTGATCGTCGTCGACCTGGCGAGCGGCAAGGCGCGACGGGTGCTCGACGGCGACCCTCGCACCCAGCCCGACCCCACTGTCACCGTCATATACGACGGCAAGCCGCTGCGCCGCCCGGACGGCCGGGGCGTCGAGTTCGCGGCCGACGGCATTGCCCTCTCGGTCGACGGCAGCACCTTGTACTGGCAGGCCATCAAGGGCAAGACGCTCTACAGCGTGCCGACCGCCGCGCTGCGCGACCCGGCCGCCAATGTGGCCTCGCAAGTCCAGGTGGTGGGCGAGAACGGGCCGGCCGACGGCCTGATCATCAGCAGGGCGGACGGCAGGATGTACATCACCTCGCCGCAGGACGACGCCATCAAGGTTCGCGACCTGCGCGCCGGCGCCTCGGGGCCGACGCTCCTCGTGCAGGACGCGCGGCTGCGCTGGCCGGATACGTTCGCCGAAGGGCCGGACGGGATCCTTTATGTGACGACGTCGCGCATTCAGGATTCGGCCTTCTTCAAGCCGGGTGCGCCGGCTGCGCTGCCAACGGATCTGTGGCGGATGAAGCCGGGGGCGGCGGCGGCGAAGCGGTAGCGCCGGCCTTCGACGACCGGGAACGCGACGCGATATTGCCGGCCGTCGTCCTCAACGCAGCCGCTCGATCATCGCGGCCAGGAGCGCGGCCGAATCCGGGTTGAGGTTGGCCAGCAGTTCGGCCCGGGTGATCCGGAACGGCCCGCGCCGACCGTGGTAGTCGATCACCTCGCCGATCAGCGTGAAGCGGATGCCGCAACTGCCCAGAAGCCGCGCCAGCCGCGGCTCCATCATCACGAGCACCTGCTCCAGGCCGCCGTTCATGGCGAGGGCGGTCGCCGCGAGAAACAGGCCCATGGCGATCAGTGGATAGCGCCGGCTGCCGCCGAAATGGTCCTCCGGCTCGCCCGATGCACCGTCCGGCGTCTCGGCCTCGCCCTTGCGCCGCCTGAAGTCCTGGTGCACCGCGAGCCGCGATATTTCGCCGGCGTGGTCGCGGTCGAAATGGTCGATGTCGAGCAGCGCTTTGTCGAGCCGGCCGGCACAGGCGTGTTCGAACGGAAAGCGCAGGTCCGGCCTGCGGCGGTTGACGATCAGGCGGACGCAGCCGACCGCCCGGCCGGTGGCGCGGTGCCGCAGCAGGGCGAATTCGGCGTCGTCGTCGAAGGCGTCGCGCTCCTCGCCATCGGGGAAGACGCGCCCGTCTTCGTAGGCGAGCTCCTCGCAGTACACGGCGTAGCGGAGGCGGAACACTTCGCGACGAGCCTCTGCGTCCTTGACGGCCACGACCTCGAAATACGCGTCGAAGTGCTCGCGGAGGCTGGCGCCGGCCATCAGGATCGGCGCCTGGGTCTCGGGGCTGAGCGTGGGCGTCGGCGTGGGCGTCGGCGAAGCCGCAGTCGGGGTGGAGTTCGAAATCGTCATGGTCTGGTCATCTCGTTCCGTTCGAAGGACGACGGCGCATCGCCGGGCGCATGGGCGCAGGGCGAAGACCTGACGGGCCTGCGGTCGCGGCGCATCGCGTCGACCGTCTGCGTCTTCGCTTGATGACCGTCCGACCGGCTCCCGTGATATCGGCCCGCGAGCGCTGTGATTGAGGGGAGATCCAGGCCGCGGGCCGCGTCCTAGAATCGCAGGCTCACCTTCGGAAGGCACCCGCCGTGTCGCTGAAAAAGCTCGGTCGCTACGACATCGTCAAGCCGCTCGGCAAGGGTGCGATGGGCCTTGTCTACGAGGCGCACGATCCGAACATCGATCGGCGGGTCGCGATCAAGACGATCCGCGTCGACCAGCTCTCGGAGGAGATGGCGGCCGAATACGAATCGCGGTTTCGTGCCGAGGCGCGTGCCGGCGGCCGGCTGCAGCACCCGAACATCATCGGCGTCTACGACGCCGGCCGCGACCAGAACATCGCCTTCATGGTGATGGAGCTCGTGCGCGGCGGTGACTTGAAGCAGCAGCTCGAGCAGGGCGAGAAGCTCGGCCTGGCGCGCTCCTTCGCCATCATGCGCGGGCTGCTCGCGGCGCTCGGCTTCGCCCACGAGCAGGGCATCATCCACCGCGACATCAAGCCCGCCAACGTGATGCTCGACTCGAACGGCCGGGTCAAGCTCGGCGACTTCGGCGTCGCCCGCATCACCCATTCCGGCGAGGCGACGCGCACCCAGGGGTCGATGGTCGGCACCTTGAAGTACATGTCGCCGGAACAGGTCCAGGGCCTGCCGGTCGATGCCCGGACCGACCTGTTCGCAGCCGGCGTCGTGCTCTACCAGATGCTGACCGGCAAGAAGCCCTTCGACGGGCCGAACGACTTCGCGATCATGCAGGCGATCGCGCAAGCGGAGCCGGTGCTGCCTTCGCAGGTCGACGCGAGCTTGCCGGCGGCGCTGGATGCGGTCGTGGCCAGGGCGCTGGCGAAGGATCGGGATTCACGGTATGGGGCGGCGCGGGAATTCCTG
>CAXTDH010000375.1:0-4124 GCA_964242405.1 uncultured Rhizobacter sp.
AGTTGTCGACGCTCGACTCGACACGCCGCTGCTGGCCGTAGCGCGGCAGGAACCAATCCTCGAAGGTCGACACCTGGCGCTCGTCGCCATAGCGGACGGCAAGATGGCCGAGCACAAGGTATTGGTCGAAGTCGAGCGCCTCGCCGACCCGTCGGTTGCCGGCCCAGACCATGCAGACCTGGGTGTCCTCGAACAGCCGGGCCTGCGGGTGAGCGAGCGAGGCGACGTATTGCTCGGGCAGCACCAGCAGGTCGACCTGGCCGTGATCCAGCACCTCCGCCACGCCGCGTGGCGGGCTGCGGATATCGAGCGCGACGCCGGGTGCCAGGGCCGCGAGCCGGGCGGCTACGGCCGCCAGCAGCACCGTCGTCACATAGTCGGAGGCACACACCGAGAAGCGCCGATCGGCCGTGGCCGGATCGAAACCCGGCTTGAGCGAGATCGCCGCCCGGGCCCGGACCAGCGTCTCGCGGACCGGCTCGACCAGGCTCTGACCGAGCGGCGTCAAGGTCAGCCGGCGGCCGACCGGTTGCAGCAGATCGTCGCCGAAATAGTCGCGCAGACGCGCCAGTGCGCCGCTCGCGGCCGATTGGCCGATGTTGAGCCGGGCGCTCGCCTTGGTGACGTTGCGCTCCTCCAGCAGGGCGTCGAGCACCACGAGGAGGTTGAGGTCGAAACGGTCGAATCGCATCGAAAGCAGGCCCAGGGTTAGCCCTTGGTATCGCGAGCGTCGATGGGCGGCATCGACGCAAACTGTTTCCCCGGCATGGCGGTCGCTCCTATCGTCGCACGAGGAGACAAGATCAAATGAACACACCCGACACTTTCAGCGGCAAGGCCGTGTTGACGCTCGCCCATGTCATCGGCATGGTCGACATGGTGGCGCTGCCGCTCTGGATCGGCACCCTCATCCAGCACTACCACTACAGCCCGGCGCAGGCCGGTGTGACGGTGACGCTGTTCCTGTTGGGCGTCGTGGCCGCGAGCAGCATCTGCGCGCCCCGCTTCAACCGCTTGCCGCGCCGCTGGGTCACCGCGGCCGGCTTCGCGGTCGCGGCGCTGGCCTTCTTCATCGCCAGCGGGCGGCCGGTCGATGCCAGTGCCTTCGAGGCGCTGGCGGCGCTCCATGCGCTGGCCGGCGTCGGTGTCGGCTGTGCACTGACCTTCACCCACGGCTCGATCGGCCGCAGCCGCAACCCGCATCGGCTGTTCGCTGTCGCCAACACCGCGCTCGGCTTCTTCGCCGTCGCTTTCCTGGGTGGTGTGCCGCAGATCCTGCTGAGCGCGCCGGCGTCGACGTTCTTTCTCATCATCGCCGCCTCGATGGCGCTGGGCGCGGTGGTGACGGCGCTCGCCTTCCCGCATGTCGATCGCCCGATCTCCGGTCGGGCGGCGGACGACGGTTCGATTGCAGCCGCGTTGACCGATCAACGCGTGCCGCGTGCCGGCTGGTTCGTGATCGCGGCCGTCGTCTGCCTGACGCTGAATCAGTCGATGGTCTTCGCTTTTCTCGAACGCATCGGCGCTGACCGAGGTTTCGGCGCGGAGCGCGTCAACGGCGTGCTGATCGCGCTCGGCCTCGTCAATCTGCTGCCCGGCCCGCTCGCTGCGCTGTTGCAGAAGAAGTTCTCCGCAACCGCCGTCGGCATCGCCGGTCCGATCGGCCAGGCCATGCTGGCGCTGACCCTGTCGAGCGCCGTGGCGTTCACGCCCTATGCGGTGGCGGCGAGCCTGTATGTCTTCATGGTGATCTTCACCCACGCCTTCCTGTTCGGGCTGCTGTCGCGCCTGGACCCCAGCGGCCGGGCAGCGGCGGCAACGCCGGCCATGATGATGCTGGGTTCGTGCATGGGCCCGGTGCTCGGAGGCGTCATCGTCCAGGGTTTCGGCTACACCGGCCTGGGCATGGCGGCTTGCGTGGTCGCACTGCTGGCGGTGACGGCGATGCTGCAGGTACGCCGGCATCTGCGGGTGCCCGGTCCTGTCCTGGCGGCTGCTGCCTGAGTCGCCGCCATGCGCACCCTCTACGGTTCGATGATGTCGCGGGCGCACCGCGTCGTCTGGATGCTGAAGGAACTCGATCTTGCCTTCGAGCACGTCCAGACCAGCTTTCTCGACGGCAGCACCCGCACGCCCGATTTCCTGGCGCTCAACCCGAACGGCCGAGTTCCGGTGCTCGACGACGACGGTTTCCTGATGTTCGAGTCGCTCGCGATCAACCTCTACCTCGCGAAGAAGCACCCGGGCCCGCTCACGCCCGTCGACCTGCGGGAGGAGGCGCTCGCGATCCAGTGGAGCTTCTGGGTGGCGACCGAGATCGAGAAGCCGCTGCTGCTCGCATCCGCCAATCGAGCGCTGTTCGCCGCCGATTCGCGCAACGAAGAAGAGGCGGCCATGGCGATCGCCAAGCTCGCCCGGCCGCTTCAGGTGCTCGACAACCGGCTGCGTGACCAGCCGTTTCTGCTTCACGACCGCTTCACCGTCGCCGACCTCAACGTCGCGACGGTGCTCGACCTGGCACCGCAATGCGGTATTTCGCTCGACGATTTTCCGCATGCCGCAGCCTGGCACCGTCGCTGCCTGGACCGGCCGGCCGCCGCCGACTGGAAGACCGTTGCCTTCTCCATTCCCCGCCCGCCGACCGCGCTCGGCGTTCTCAGGATGTTCATATGAGCCTCACGACCGACCTTCACGTCGCCAACTTCGCTGTTTCGGATCTGCCCGTCTCGGAGCCCGTGGGGTCGGGTCCGCTGGCAGCGACGCGGTCCACCGGGCAGGAGCCGCAGGCCGCGCCGCCCGATTCGGCGGTCGCCGACATCGCCGCTGCGGAGGGCGGCTTGCGATTTCCCGACCAGCTGATCTACCGCGGCTATTCGGCGCCGGTGCGGCTCGAGGCCGACGTGCACGACCTCGAGGTCATCGGCCGCCTCCCGCCCGAACTGAACGGCGTCTACTACCGCAACAGCGCCGACCCGACCTACCCGCCGCTGCACGGCAGCGACATCTTCCTGAACGGCGACGGCATGGTGCACATGGTGCGCTTCGAGAACGGCCATGCAGACCTCAAGACGCGCTACGTCCGCACCGAAAAGTTCGAGCTCGAACGCAGGGCGCGCCGAGCGCTCTTCGGCGCCTACCGCAACCCGTACACCGACTCGCCGGAGGTCGCCGGTCGTGACAACAACACCGCCAACACGTCGATGCTGTGGCACCACGGCAAGCTCTACGCGCTGAAGGAATCAGGCCGACCCTACGAGCTCGACCCCGACACCTTGCAGACCCTGGGCGAACGTGATTTCGATGGCACGCTGAACAGCCGGACGTTCACCGCTCACCCGAAAGTGGACCCGGAAACCGGCGAGGTCATCGCCTTCGGCTACAACACCGCCGGCGTGGCGAGCGACGACATCGAGATCTACCGCATGGCTCGCGCCGGCCACATCGTCCGCACCGAGACGCTGCGCGCGCCGTACTGCTCGATGGTCCACGACTTCGCGGTCTCGCGCCATCACATCGTCTTCGTCATCTGCCCGATGGTCTGCGACTGGGAGCGTGTCAAGCGCGGCGAGCCGTACTGGCACTGGGATTCGACCCGCCAGACGATGATTGCGGTCGTCCCCCGCGAGGCGGGCGTCGCCGCCGTGCGCTGGTACACCTGCCCCGTGGTGGCGATGCAGACGCACACCTTCAACGCCTGGGACGAAGCCGGCCCAAGCGGTGCGGAGAGCGTGTTGCACATCGACCACTTCGTCACCGCATCGGGCTGGCTCAGCCAGTTCCCGGACGTGCGCGACCCGGCCGCCAAGGAAAAGCCGCCGTTCGGCGAGCGCTGGAGCTTCGACCTGGCCGACCCGGCCGACCGTTTCGAGCGCCGCCGGCTGATCGACCACATTGGCGAGATGCCGGTGATCGACCCGCGATTCTCGATGAAGCGGGCCCGCCAGTTCTTCTTCGGCACCTTCAACCCGGCTTACGGGCCGATGCTGCCGATGGGCCCGAAAGGCCCGCCTTTCACCTGCCTCGGCCACTTCGACGAGGCGCATGAACGACTCGACTTCTGGTACGCCGGTCCCGATTCGGCGCCCGAGGAGCCGTGCTTCGTGCCGAAGAGCGCCGACGCGCCC
>CAXTDH010000376.1:0-4122 GCA_964242405.1 uncultured Rhizobacter sp.
GTTCGCGGCGATGAACTACCCGGAGATCGCGGCCGAGTTGTATGGCTACGGCAGTGTGATCGGCACCGGCAATGCGGTGATGGAATGGCCGCTGGAGAAAGCCGGGCTGTCGCGGCTAGACGGCGCTGCTGCTTCGACCGGCTCGCGGCTGGAAGGGGCTGGGTCGTCGCCGGAGCCGTCGTTCGGCGACCGTGGGGCGAGCGCTCAGCCGTTCCGCACCAGCCTCGTCGATTGAGCGAATCGTCCCGCAACCTCTCCTTCGTTCATGCCCGTCGTCTCCGCTTTTCTGGTCCCGGGCAGCCCGCTGCCGCAGCTCAAGCCCGACAACCTCCCCTGGGGCCGGCTCGGTGCCGCGTTCCAGCGTGCAGGCCGGGCGCTGGCAGCCTCGCGGCCGGACGCGGTGCTCGTCTACTCGACCCAGTGGCTCGCAGTGCTCGACCAGCAATGGCTGACGCGCCGGCGCAGCCACGGCGTGCACGTCGACGACAACTGGCACGAGTTCGGCAGCCAGCCGTACGACATCACCGCCGACACTGAACTTGCGCACGCCTGCGTCGCCGGCTCTTCCCGCATCGGCATTCACGCCCGCGGCGTCAATTACGACGCCTTCCCGATCGACACCGGCACCATCACCGCCTGCGCCTTGATGGAGATGGGCTCGTCCGAGCGACCGCTGGTGGTGGCGTCGAACAACCTCTACCACAGCGGCGAACAGACCGAGAAGCTCGCGGCGCTGGCGGTGTCGTGCGCCGATGAGCAGGGCAAGCGGGTCGCGATCCTCGGCATCGGCGGGCTGTCGAATGCGATGTTCCGGCAACCGGTCGACATCCGCAATGACCGGCTCGCCAATGCCGACGACGACAAATGGAATCAGCGATTGCTGCAATGGATCGAGTCGGCGGATGTCGGCCAATTGCGGCGTTCATTGCCCGAGTACATTGCGGCAGCGAAGCCGGAGATGGGGCTCAAGCACCTGCACTGGATCCTCGGCGCACTCGGCGGCCGCTACACCAGCGCCCGGGTGCACGCCTACGGGCCGCTCTGCGGCAGCGGCGGCGCGGTCGTCGAATTCACGCCTTGAAGCACTGCACGGCGGCGAGAGTCGCCGAGACGTCCCGTCCTCGCTCGCTCTTGAAGAATCTTTTTCGCACTTGCCCCTTTGACCCGCTGGAGCCCGCATGAAACTGACGCCCAAGACCGTTGTCGCCGCCATCACCTTCGGCGGCCTCGCCGCGACCACGGCCGGCACGGTGGCCCATGCACAGGCCTGCACGATCAAGATCGCCCGCATCGTGCCCGTCACCGGCCCGCTCGCCGACGTCGGCAAGGACACGCCCTGGGTCGACCAGAACAAGGTCGACCCGATCAACAAGGCGGGCGGCCTGAAGGTCGGCAGCCAACTGTGCAAGATCGACTACAAGGTCTACGACAGCAAGAGCACGGTCGCCGGCTCGGCCGATGCCGCCACCCGCGCCATCCTCCAGGACAAGGTCGATTTCCTGATCGCCCAGGGTACGCCCGACACCACCAACGCGCCCGCCGACCTGTGCGAGCGCAACCAGATGCCCTGCATCACGACCAACACGCCGGTCGAGGCCTGGCTCTTCGGGCCGGACGGCAAGCCCAAGACATACAAGTACGACTACCACTTCTTCTTCGGTGTGCCCGATCTGGTGACCAACCACGTCGGCATGATCAAGGCGCTGCCGGGCGGCTTCAACGGCAACATCGGCTACCTGTATCCGAACGATCCTGACGGCACGGTGTTCGCGCAGATCTTCGACCCGACCTTCAAGAAGGAAGGCTGGAAGCCGACCGACCCGGGCCGCTTCCAGCAGGGCCTGCCCGACTTCTCGGCCATCATCAACCAGTTCAAGCGCAACAAGGTCGAGGTGGTGACCGGCGTGCTGGCGCCGCCCGACATGCAGAACTACCTGCAGCAGGCGGCGCAGGCCGGCTACGCGCCGAAGATGTACATCATCGACAAGGGCACCGGCTACCCCGAGCCGATGAACGCGCTGGGCAAGGCGGGCTACGGGCTGCTGTCGGTCAACTTCTGGTCGCCGGCCTATCCGGGCAAATCCAAGTTCGGCGGCTACGACGGCCAGGCGCTGGTCGATGCGTACGAGAGCCAGACGAAGAAGCAATACGTGCCACCGCTCGGCTACGACGACGCCTCCTACGACGTGCTGTTCGACGCCATCCAGCGCGCCGGCTCGAAGGACCATGCGGCCGTGCTGAAGGCACTCGACGCGACCAGTCTGGAGACAGTCGCCGGCCCGGTCAAGTTCAATGCCCAGCACTTCTCGGTGCAGCCGCTCGGCGGCGCCCAGTGGCGCTACGACGACGCGAAGAAAAAGCTGGTGAAGGAGAACGTCTACAACGCCGTCTACCCGGCGGTCAAGAAGACGGGTGACATGGTGCTTTACAAGTAGCTTGCACGCGGCAGGCCGTTACTCGATCGCGGCACCCATAACCGTACGCAGTGTCTCGATGTCGGCCGGGGCGAGCACTCCCATCATGCGCAAGACAAGGCCTTGCTCGACGGTGGCAAAGACAGGCTTAAGTACCGAAACCTTGATGAGTCCGGCAGCTTGCCAATCGGCGACCATTGCTTCGCCAAAGCCCAGCGGCGTTCGCACCTGACTGGTGATCGCCATGATGACAAGGTCACGCCGACGAGCGTTATAGGCACGGCTCGAGACGACGACAGCCGGACGCTTTTTGGTGCCAGATTGGTCGGTAAAAGGAAACGGCACGAGCACCACATCGCCAAACTGACGCTTGTCGAGTTGTCCATCACGTCACATCCGGTCGTACGCCGCGTCTTCGTCGTTGTCCCAAACCGCAGCGAAACTCGGCTCGCTGGCCTGAGCTGCAGCACGAGTCAGGCGCGGCCCATCCTCGCGTGCTCGGAGGAAATCGACGAAGTCTTCGACCTCGGCCATGCGCTCCGGGGCAAGCTGTTGGATCTTGTCGAACAAGATTTGGTGGGCGGCGTTCACGGCATCGGCTCCTTCGCTTTCGTCTCTTCAGCGCTGTCGCCCGCTGACGTGTCGATTCGACTGCATGCGCGACAATTATCTACCTGCAATCCAGCTCCTCCGTGCTGAGGATCGCTTCATCCCCGTCTCTGCATTCATGGCAAAGCTGTACCGAGACTTCTCGACCCACGCGGAAATCGACGCCGAATACGATGTCGATCGGTCGGTGCCCGACTTCTCTGTCTATGCCCGTCATTACACCGACGAGAGCCGCTTGGCCCGCCACCGCTTGCGCGCCGAACTCGACGTGCCCTACGGGCCGACGCGCGATGAAACGCTCGACATCTTCCCCGCCGCCGACCGTCACGCCCCGGTCTTCGTCTTCATCCACGGCGGCTATTGGCGGATGTTGTCGTCGAAGGAGTTCAGCTGTGTCGCGCTCGGGCTGACCCAGCTCGGCATCACCACCGTCGTCGTCAACTACGCGCTCACGCCCAAGGTCTCGATCGACGAGATCAGCCGGCAGGCGCGGGCGGCGGTCGCCTGGGTGCTGCGGCACATCGGCGACCACGGCGGCGATCCGGAACGGGTGGTGCTGGGCGGCCATTCCGCCGGCGGCCACCTGACGGCGATGTGCGTGCAGACCGCCTGGGAGGAGGAGTACGGCCTGCCGCAGGACCCGTTGCGCGGTGCGGTGATGGTGAGCGGCCTCTTCGACCTGCGGCCACTGCGCTTCAGCTGCATGCAACCGCAGCTGCAGCTCGACGACGGCGTGATCCAGCGCAATTCGCCGCTGTTTCATCTGCGCGAGTCGCCCACGCCGGCGCTCGTCACTTGGGGCGATGCCGAGCCGGGTGAATTCCGGCGCCAGTCCGAGCGCTATCTGCAAGGCTGGCGCGAGATCGGCAACCGGGCCAAGGCCTGGGCCCAGCCGGGCGCGAATCACTTCACCGCCATCTACGGCTTCGAAGACCCGAAAAGCTTGCTGTGTCTATGGGTGCTGCAGGCGGCGAACACGCCGCGGGTGTGAACGCTGCGCAGCTGCTAAACCGACATCGATGGCCGATATTCTTCAGGTGCAGGGCTTGAGCCGCTCGTTCGGCGCGGTGCAGGTCGCGAGCGACGTGCACTTCAACGT
>CAXTDH010000377.1:0-4114 GCA_964242405.1 uncultured Rhizobacter sp.
GCGCAGGTTCTTGCCGAGGGCGATCGCCTCGCCCTCGGTCAAGCCCGCGAACACGGCGGTGGTCGGGCAGGTCAGCACGCATTGGCCGACGCGGCGCTCGACCTGCTTGGCGAGCTCCTTGCCCGACATCGAGAAGATCAGCACCGAGAAGCCCGGGCGGCCGTCGGGCGTGTCGTCGGCGCTCAGTTCGCGCTCGATGCCGGCCTCGCAGCCGCAGGCGATCACCGACGTCGCGAAGCCGGTGGCGCTCACCGCGGCGTTCCGGGCCCAGGTCAGGTTGTGGGCGGTGATCAGGATGCGCGTCGCCTTCATCGGGAAGGCCTCGGCGAAGGTGTCGTCGATGATGACGCCGTTGCGGACCTGGGCACCCGGGGGTGGTGAGCTGGCTTTTGCGGGGTGCCCGACCGCGCTCGCCGTGTCGCTTTCCGCGTTGCTCGCTTTGTCGGTCGCACTGTCGGTCGCACTGTCGGTGGCCGCGTCGATCCCCATGCCGCTCGCCGCATCCGCCGGAATCCCGGGCACCCGCGGCACGCTCGGCACGCTCGGTTCGGCCCGCGGGCCGGGCGGCGCGTCGATCCGCGATCGGCTTGCGTCGCCGGATGCAGCGGTCGGGTCGTCCGCCGGCTGAGGGATCGTCATGACCTCATGGCTTCATCACGTGTTCTGAAAACAGGCGGCGGGCAGCAGCCGGCCGCCATTGCCGCAACTGCACAACTCGTCGCGGCCGATCGCGAAGTGGTCGAAATTCGGCAACCCGTTCGCCGCGTGATGGCGGCGCAGCATCGTCTCGATGCCGCGGTCGAAGTCGGGGGCGACGAAGTGCGTGCCGCCCACCGGCACCGCGGTGATGCGGCCGTCCCGGGCGACGAGGGTGCCGTCCTTGAAGACGAAAGCCGGGGTCGCGAACATCGCCTCTCGATCGGTGTTTTCTCGATAGACCGCGATGTCGGCCGCGGCACCCGCGCCCAGATGCCCACGGTCCTTCAGCCCTAGCAGCCGGGCCGGCGCGGCCCGCGTCATGATCGCGATCTCAGAGAGCGAGAGCTCGCGGCCGATCGAGCCGAGGGCCGCGTTCGCCGCCACATCCGGGTTCAGCCGGGCGAGCTGCTCGTTGCGAAAGCTCCGGTCCATCAGCAGGCGGATCAGGTGCGGGTAGCTGGTGAAAGGGCCGCCGTTCGGGTGATCGGTCGTCAGCACCACGCGCCACGGGTCGTCGACCAGCAGGAAGATCTCCAGGCCGATGGCCCACTGCAGCGCGTTGACGTAGTTCTGGTCACGGTAGCGAAACGGCACGACGCCGCAGCCGGCCTCGCATTCGATGTCGGCGCCGATCCACTTGCGCGGGCTCGCCAGGCCCGACTGGGCGTGCTGGCGCATCGTGTCGCCCGAGGCGGTGACGGTCTGGCCGAACATGATTTGGCCGACGTCGATGCTGACGTTCGGGTTCGCGTTGACGGCTTCGGCCAGCTGCTGTGCCGCGGAAGAAAACTTCTTCGGCCCATCGGCGCCATAAGCATGGAACTGCACATGCGTCAGATGCGCCGGCAGGCCTTCGAGCGCCGCGATCGTCTCCAGCGTCGACTCGATGTTGCCGGCAACGCCCAGGTTGCTGCCGTGGATGTGCAGCGGATGCGGCACGCCGAGCTCGCGCAGCGCCTTTGCGAGCGTGTGGACGACCTGGCGCGGCGTGACCTGCCAGTGCACATGGCGCTCGTCGACGTCGAGCTTTCGCTGGTTGAACTTGAAGGCCGAGATGCCGCCGGGGTTCACGACCTTGACGCCCAGGGCCTTGGTCGCATTGATCGTCCAGCCGACATAGTCGCGGATGCGCTGCGGGTCGTCACCGCGGCTCAGCATTTCCAGGAACAGCTCGTCGTTGCCGAGCATCACGTAGGCGCCGTGGTCGAGGATCGGCGTGTCGCCCATCTCCATGTGGGTGTGGCGCGCGTTGCAGGCCATCATCGCCGGCTCGAAGGCCGCGGTGTAGCCCATCTCGACATAGCGGTAGCCGGTCGCGAGCGTCCCCGGCACGCAGCCGCTGCAGGAGGCGAGCTCGATGGCGTTCTCGGGCAGCGCGAACGGGTTCGGGCCGGCGCGCTGCATCTCGGGCAGCAGCAGCCGGGCGAGGTTGACCTTCCCGCCGCCGATGTGGGTGTGCAGGTCGATGCCGCCGGCCATGACGACGCAGCCGCTGATGTCGATGTCGTCGCTGGCCGGTGGGGCCGACGATGCGCCGGGCGGCGGGGCAGACGATGCGCCGGGTGGCGGCTCGACGAGGCGGCCGTCGTGGATGAACAGGTCGCGAAGCAGGCCGTCGACGCCGTTCGTTGGGTCGACGATGCGCCCGCCGACGAGCCGGGTCATGACGACGCCCCTTGAGCCGAGCACATCGATCGACGGCGCCTTCTTTCCGCGGACGTCATGCGCTGCTTCCCGGCAAGGCCTGGACGATTCGGCCGATGACGCTCGCGACCGTCGGCAAGGCGTCGTCGCGCAGCGCACGCAATGGCAGCGGCACCGAGGCGGCGGTGCGAAACAGATGCCCGGCCGAGCCGATACCTGGTGTGGCGACCGGGATGAAGACCGCCCGCGGACCGCTTGCGGCTGCGGCTGCGGCTGCGGCTGCGGCTGCTGCTGCGGCTGCTGCTGCGCCGACGGCTGCTGCCGCTGCGAACGACGGGTGGCCGAGCACGACGCACGGCATGTCGACCTGCGGAGGCGGCGGCTCCGTGCCGAAGCTGGCGATCCAGAGCAGGGCGTCGACTGCCCGATCGGCCAGCAACCGTTGCGCGTCGAACCGCACGGGCTCGTGCTCCAGGCCCGTTGGTGTGGCGCGTGTGCGCAGCGGCAGACCCGACAGCCAGGTGAACACCGAGTTGACCGTGGAGGCGCCGTCGCCGCCACCCAAGGGCAGCGCCGCCGCGCGGCTGCGGCGATTGAGGGTCGCGACGGTGCGGTTGATGGCCTCGACGATCAACGCGCCATGGGCCGGCAGACGTGCCGTCTCGTAGACCAGGACGGCGTAACGGGCCGCGTGCAAGCGCGCAGCGAGCGCGGAGATCGGCCCGCCCGCCCCGCCCGGCACATCCACCGCCCGCCCGGCGACCGATGCAGCCAGCATCGCCACCAGGTCGAACAGGTCGACGTCGACCGAAATGGACTCGATGCCCGGAACAGCCGCTTCGGCGCTGGCCGCAACGGCCGGCTGCAGCACCACCCATTCGGCAGCGCCGCCCTGCCCGAAGCCGCAGCGCCGCAAGAACTCCGGATGTCGTTCGGTGGGCAAGCCGCCCAGGCAGACGATCAGGTCGGCACGCGTCCGCACTTCGGCCAGCGTGGTCGTGAAGCCGCCCCGATCCTGGAGTGCGGCCAGGCCGTGCCAGAGCACCGCGCCACCCGCCGGGTCGCAGATGGCGCCCGTGCGACAGGCGAGCGTGTAGAGCGCCCGGGCGCCGGCCACATCGGTGCCCAGCCCACCGAAGAGCGCCTGGCGACTCGCCCCGAGGACACGGGCGGCGGCGCCGACGGCGGTGTCGAGGTCACAGGTGACGCCGTCGACCTGCGGGCCGGGGGCCGGCCGGGCGTCATCGAAGCGGGCCAGGCCGGCGATCGCACGCCCGCAGTCGCTGCCGACCAGCGCCCAGGGCCGCACGGCGGTATCGACGCCGAAAGTGTCGCAATGCAACGGGCAGAACGGGCATGTCCACGGGCTCGCAAGGCGATCGGCAGACGCTTGGACGGCACTCATCTGCCCAGCCCGTCGCAAGCGATGTGCCAAAGGCAGCAACCGCCCGCAACGTCGGCGGAGCGACCGCCCGAGGCGGCCGTGGGGCCACATCTGCAACACTGTGTCGCGCTTTTGTCTGCAACCGACGCCGGCGCTTGCTCATGAGCGGGCCACACGCGGGTGGCACGAATCGTGGTCTCGTCACGCCATGGCACGTACAAGTCGCGGGTCGACGGCGGGTGGATCAGCGGGGCACGCGCGGCAGTTGAAGATCATGCAATGCGCTCGCGACCAGCCAGGCGCTCGCGCCCGCCGACCGGGCACTCTCCAGATCGGCCTGCGTGCGCACGCCGCCGGCACCGATCAAGGCCGTGTCACGGCTCTGCC
>CAXTDH010000378.1:0-4113 GCA_964242405.1 uncultured Rhizobacter sp.
GGTTCAACATGCACTCGATGCGTTCGCCGCTGCGTTCGATCAGGAAGGTGACGCGCTCCATGCTCAGCCTCGCTGCTCGCGTTCGAGCCGCTGGCGCCGCTGCCGGGCATGCGGTTCGCTCGCCGTGGGGGCTTGCGGGTCGGCGGGCGCGGGCCAGGGCGGCAGGTCGGGCCAACCCCTCGCCGGCGGATGGAGGTCGATGCTGCGGTCGGGTCTGCGACGCTCGTGGCGCCGGCCGGCCTGGGGGGCGGTGGGTGGTGGCCTCGGCACTGCGGCCGGCGGGGGGGCGGCTCGGGCCAGGGCGGGTTGCGGCAGGTCGGGGGCGTGCGTGCGCTTCGAGTCGAAACCGGCGACGGGGGAGGGCGGCTGCGTGGCGGCGCGGTCGGGCGCCTTCGGCTCGTCGACTTTGAGCGCGATGGAGTCGGCGAAACGGTTTCGGCGGTCGTCTGCCTGGTCGGCGCGGCCGGTGGCGCTTTGCGCTCGGGTGCGATCGGCCGGAATCGGCGGCGGCCCTCGCAGAGGCGCCTGCGCGAGTCGCGGCAGCAGGATGACCTCGCGCTCGACCGGCCATCCGGGCGCCGCGGTTGCGCTCGCCGGCCGGGTGTTGCCCGGCGAAGGCTGCAGGCGCGCCGATGGCGGAGCGACGGGCTTCACGCCGATCACCGCCGGTTCGATCGCCGGCCAGCGGGGGAGGGAACGATCGGCGATCGGCGGCGGTGCCTCGATCGGCCCGGCGCGACCGACCGACGCAGCGGCCGTGGATCCGGGGCCTCGATCCGCGCCGTTCTCGGCGCCTCGGGGTGGCGTCTGGAGGGAGGTCGCAAGGTCGTGGTGCCGGACCGGTGCCATCGCTGCCTCGTCCGCTTCAACCCCGGGCCGCCTTTGCGGCAGCACCGGTGACGGCGGGCTCGGTGCATCCGGGGCAGTGACCGCAACCTGCGCGCTCGGCGCCCTGGCCGCTACCCGACCAGGCAGCACGGGCCGGGCTCCGTGTTCCCAGGCCTGGGGTGGCAGGTGCGCGACCCGGTCGAGCCAGTGCTGCTTCGCGTCGAAGGGCGCGCCCCTCGCCACCGGGCGCGCCGGTGCTGCGGCTCCGGCGCCCGCTCCAGGCGGCGCCCACGCCTCAGACCCGACCTCATCGACGGCCTGCGCCCACCCTCCGGTCCCCGCCTCATCGACAGCCTGCGCCCACGCGCCAGCCCCCGCCTCATCGACAGCCTGCGCGGGCGCCCCAGCCCTCGCCTCATCGACAGCCCGCGCGGACGCTCGGGCCTTCGGCTCCGCGCCAGCCGCGCTGCTCCACTCGACGAGCCGCCGGCCCAGCCTCTCGAGCAGCCGTTGGGTCGCGGTCATCCGCCTCAGCCGCGTTCCAGGCCTTCGAACACCAGCGTCATCGACTCGATCGCCAGCTCCTTCGCCGACGCGTCGAGCCGTGCGCCCTGCCACTCCGACGGCCAGGCGTCGATCAGGTTCCAGCGCAGCGCCTCGAGCTGGCCGTCGGGCTCGAGCATGACGACCGAGACGTTGCGCCGTTCGACGTTGCCCTGCGCCACCTTCTGCAGCCAATCCCAGAGCTCGGTCGACTTGGTCAGGCCATAGCGCAACGTGATGCCGCTGTATTCGACCGGCCCGGGAATGCGGTGCGTGAGGTTGGTGCCGCCCTCTCGGTAGGAGATGACGTGGACCTTCATGCCCAGGCCCGTGCACTCGGCGAAGTGGCCCTCGGTCAAGCCCTGCACCTCGAGCTTGAAATTGAAACCGCGGTAGGGATCGACCCAGCCGCCGCCTTGACCCGCCTGTGCCGCGGGTGCCTGGTCTTGTGCTTCGTCAGCCATGCGATGCTCCTTGTGCCGTCCTCATGCGGTCCTCATGCGGTCCTCATGCGGCCTCGGTTTCGACCTGCGTACCGGCGACGCCTTGGCCGATGCGGAAGATCACGAACTCCGCCGGCTTGACCGGGGCGATGCCGATCAGGATCACGACCTGGCCCGCGTCGACGACCTCGGGCGGGTTCGTCTCCTCGTCGCACTTGACGAAGAACGCCTGCTCCGGCGTGCGCCCCATCAGCGCGCCCTGGCGCCAGAGCAGCATCAGGAAGGCCCGGACGTCGCGGATGATGCGTTTCCAGAGCGACACGTCGTTCGGCTCGAACACCACCCAGCGGGTCGCGTTGCCGATCGATTCCTCGACCATGTTGAAGAGCCGGCGCACCGGCACGTAGCGCCATTCGCTGCTCGCCGCCGCCACGGTGCGCGCACCCCAGACGCGGATGCCTTCGTTCAGGAAGAAGCGGATGCAGTTGACGCCGTTCGGGTTCAGCGACTCCTGCTCCTGCTGCGTGACCTGGTAGGTGAGCCCGAGCGCGCCGCGCACCAGTTCGTTGGCCGGCGCCTTGTGCACGCCGCGCTCGGCATCGCTGCGCGCATAGATGCCGGCGATGTAGCCGGAGGGCGGCGTCTCGACCGTCTGCGCCGAGTTGAGCGCATTGCGCACCCGCAGCTGGGGAAAATAAACCGCGCCGTAGCCGCCGTCGGAGGCGCGCGCCCGCAGCCCGCCCTTGGGCGCGTTCGCCGGGGCGGGGACGCCGCCTTCCGTCGTCTTCGGCTTGGCTGAGTCGGCACCCACTTGCGCCACCTGCGTCAGCTGCACGATCGATGCGCCGGCATCGAGCACCGGCGCGTCGAGCACGGCGAAACGGTCGCGCAGCTTCTCGCAGTGCGAAAGCAGCGCATCCTGCGATGCCGCGTCGCTGTAGCCCGGGGCGGCGACGATCGCGACCTCGTCGATCGCCTCGAGCACGTCGAGCCCCTTGCGGCCTTTCGCGTCGCCGACGATCGGCTTGCCCGGGCCCACGTTGACCACGTAGCAGCGGCCGCCACCGTTCAGGAAGAAGCCGTACACGGCCTGCGCGAGCGGCGAATGATCGGTGGTGTCGGGCGATGCGAACGTGCGCAGGAACTCCGACCAGTTGTTCACCGCGACGGCCTCGTTCAGGCGCGCCTCGGCGTTCGGCGCGGCGCCGACGAAGGCCGCCGTGCTGGTGCCGACCGCCTCGATCGGGCGCGCACCGGACGGCACTTCTTCGACGTAGACGCCGGGTGCCAGATATGAGGTTGCCATGGATGCTCTCCTAGCTCGACGGTCACGGGAAGTTCATGTGCAGCTGCAGCGGCGCGCGCAGCCCGGTGGCGGCGCCGGGTTCGAAGGTCTGCGTGAGGCCGCGCGCCAGCACGCGCAGCCGCAGTTCGCGATCGCCCGGCACGCCGGCGAAGCGAAAGCGCCCACGCGGGTCGGTCAGCGTCGACAGGCCCATGCCGGCGAGTTCGACCTTCGCGCCGGCGACACCGAGCTCGTTCGGCCCCAGCACGGTGCCGAGCAGTGCCACGAGCGGCGTCGGCGCGATGACGAGCGACGCGCGCACCGGCGGCGCCATCGGCCGCGGCCGCATCCTGCGCATCGGCACGCGAAGCCCGAACGCAGGCCGCGGCGGGGCGCCGAACGCGAGCCAGCCTTCAGCGGCGAGCGGCTCCAGATCGACCTCGAATTCGGGGCGCTCCATGGCGTCGAACGCGAGCTCGAACAGGTCGTCCGCGCGAGCGGCCGTCACCAGGCAGCGCACCCCGAACTGCAGTGGCGGCGCCTTGACGCCGCGCGTGCCGGCCGTGGCGGCAAGGGCCATCGGGTAGAGGCCGACCCAGCGGCCCGCGGGCTCGCTGCGTGCGGGTGGCGTGGTGACGATGTCGACGCCGGCGAGCACGGCGCCGGCCCACTCGCGCAGGCGCCGCTCGACGCCGTCGGCAGCGTCGAGGGCCGTCGCATCGCCGGATCCGCGCGGCGCAGGGGTGAGGGCCTCGCTCACGCTCCTCAGCTTCCGGGCTCGCCGGTGTCGATGTCGAGCGGCGTGTCGTCCGGGTCCTTGGCGACCGCCTTCGGAATCGGCAGGCCGTTGAAGAACAGCACGATCTCGCGTTCGCGGCGCGTCTTCAGCCCTCGGTATTCGACGCCGCCCGCCTTGGTCCAGCGCTTGAACTGCGACGGCACGCGGCTGTGGTCGCCCGAGTTCACGACCTTCAGCAGCGTCGACCGCTTCAGGTTGCCGCTGCCGACGTTGTA
>CAXTDH010000379.1:0-4096 GCA_964242405.1 uncultured Rhizobacter sp.
GGGCGCGACCTTGGCGGCCAGCGGCAGGCTGCTGGCCGGAATGAACGGGTCGTTGCGGGCATTCAGCACCAGCGCCGGAATGCGGACCCGGTGCAGATGCGGCTTGGCCGAGCCGCGCCGCCAATAGTCGTCGGCATCCCGAAACCCGTGCAGCGGGGCGGTGAAAACGTCGTCGAAGGCATGGAGGTCGCGCGCGGCCAGGAGCCGGTCACGGTCGAAGAGCCCGGGGTGCCGGTCCCAGAGGCGCAGCGCCTTCGGTTTCATGCTGCGCAGGAAGAGCCGGGCGTAGACCTGGCGGTTGAAGCCACGGTCGATCGCCTGTCCGCCCGCTGCCAGGTCGACCGGCGCCGAGACGGCGCAGACCGCCGACACCGACTCGGCAGCCGTGTCACCGGCCTCCCCGGCCCAGCGCAGCAGCGCATTGCCGCCGAGCGACACGCCGACCGCGACGATGGGGCCGGCGTGCAGGCTGCGCATCTTCGCCAGGATCCAGGCGATCTCTTCGAAATCCCCCGAGTGATAGGCGCGTGGCGCACGGTTGAGTTCCCCCGAGCAGCCGCGGAAATGCGGCACGACGAAGCGCCAGCCGTGGCTGCGCGCCCAGTCGGCGAAGGCGAGGGCGTAGTGGCTGGAGGACGAGCCTTCGAGCCCGTGGAACAGCACGAGCAGCGGCGCCTCCGGCCGGTCGACATCCTGCCAGTCGACGTCGATGAAATCGCCGTCGGGCGTGTCCCAGCGCTCGCGCCGGTAGTGCGGCAAGGCGCCCTCGAAGCGCTTGCCGAACAGCGCCGGCCAGATCGTCTGGCTGTTGCCGCCGACCAGCCAGCGGGGGGCACGGTACTGCTCCATCGATCGAAAGGGCCGGGCTCGCGTACGGGCGAAAAGTGCGTCGGGCCGGTCAGTGCAAGACCGACGCGGCCTCGGCCTGATCCTGCAGCTCGCGGGCGGCACCGGGGCTGGCGTGGTGGGCCACCATCCGCCAGCCACCGACGCCCAGCAGATAGACATTGGTCGCGACCACCCAGGCCTCCTGCGCGCCTTGCGGCGTAGCGATGCGGATGTGCTCCAGCACGCTGTGCACCGCGCAGGTGTGCGTCTGCAGGCGCCGGATCCGTTCCGGCCGGACCTGCACCGCGCCGTTGGCGAAGATGCTCTCGAACGCCCCTCGGATCGACGCCGGGCCGATCATCCGCGGGCCGCCCGGATGAACGCAGCAGATCTCCTCGTCGTCCGACCAGGTGGCCATCAACAGCTCGAGGTCGGCGCGTTGCAGCGCCTCGTAGAACTGCTGCTCGATGTCGTCGGGCGAGGCGGGTGCCGGGGCGGCGGGTGTCGGGCGGGCCATCTGCTCGTATCCGGCGGCCGGCTAGCGGAAGACGACGGTCTTGCGGCCGTTCAGCAGCACCCGGTGTTCGACATGCCAGCGCACCGCCCGCGCCAGCACCACGCTCTCGACATCCCGGCCGACGGCGGTGAAATCTTCGGGGCTGCAGGAGTGATCGACGCGCTCCACGTCCTGCTCGATGATCGGCCCCTCGTCGAGCTCGGCGGTGACGTAGTGGGCCGTCGCACCGATCAGCTTGACGCCACGCTCGTGCGCCTGGGTATAGGGCTTGGCGCCCTTGAAGCTCGGCAGGAAGCTGTGGTGGATGTTGATGGCGCGGCCTTTCAGAAAACCGCAGAACGCTGGGCTCAGGATCTGCATGTAGCGGGCCAGGACGACGAGATCGATGCGCTCCTCGCTGACCAGCGCCTCGACCTGCATCTCCTGCGCCCGCTTGGCCGCCGCACCCGAACCGGCGGCGAGCGGCAAGTGGCGGAAGGGCACGTGGTGGCTTGCACACAGCTCCGCGAAGTCAGGGTGGTTCGAGACCACCGCGGCGATGTCCGCCGGCAGTTGCCCCGACTGGCAACGAAACAGCAGGTCGTTGAGGCAATGGCCGTACTTGCTGACCATCAACAGCAGCCGCGGCCGGCGCGCCGTCGGGTGCACCTCGACCTGCATGCCGAAGCGCTCGACCAGCGGCGCGAACAGGGCCGCCAGCGGCGCGCCGTCGGCGAGCGCCTCCGGCCCGGCGACGTGCACCCGCATGAAGAAGAGGCCGGTGGCATCGGCCCCCGCCACATCGCCGAATTGCTGCGAATCGACGATGTTGCAACCGGCGTCGAACAGGATGCCGGAGACCGCATGGACGATGCCGGTGGCGTCACGGCAGGAGAGGGTCAGAACGAATTCCCGCGGGCTGGACATAAGGTACGCTCGGTGAGTGACCGGCGGTCGGCCGGCGATGCGGCTGCCGCACCTGGAAGACGCATCGGCGGGCCGGCCGAACGCTTCCCTCGCCCGTTCGATTGTACGAATCGCACGAATGACGAACCGCACGAATCATCGATCGCGCTGATTGCGAATCGCAGGAAGCCCGGGATGGCAGGCAATCGCCTGCCACCGCCCCCGCCCACGGGCACTCTCCCGCCAGACCCAAGACCACTTCCCCCACGACGATGCCCGCACCGAAAAGCGAATGGACCGAACGCAGTGTCGAGATCTCCCTCCTGATGGCCCGCGCCGGGCTCGGCGACCGTGCGGCATTTGCCACGCTCTACGACCGCACGAGCGCGCATCTGCTCGGTGTGGTGCTGCGTATCAACCGTGACCGGGCACAGGCAGAAGACATCCTCCAGGAGGTGTATGTCAACGTCTGGCGAGCGGCGAAGAGCTTCGATGCGGCGCAGAGCCAGCCCCTCACCTGGTTGACCAGCATTGCGCGCAACCGCGCCATCGACAGCCTTCGTCGGTCACAGACCCAGCCGCAGATGAGGTCGAGCCGCGCTCCTGGCGGCGATGAAGAGGAAACCGACGTGTACGACACCGTGGCAGACGAAGCGCCCGGCCCGCTTGATCTGCTGAGCCGGGCCTCCGATGCACGGGTGCTCGGCACCTGCATGCAACAGCTATCCGCGCCGCAACGGCAGAGCGTCGCGCTGGCATTTTTCGACGGCCTGAGCCATGCCGAGGTGGCGCAGACGATGCGCCAGCCGCTCGGCACCGTCAAGTCCTGGGTGCGCCGGGCGCTGCTGTCGCTCAAGGACTGCCTGGACGCCGCGGTCCAGCGGGAAGTGCCGGGCGGACGGGCCTGACATGGACTACGGCAAACCCGAACGTGCCGACCGACTGGCCGCCGAATACGTCATCGGCAGCCTACGCGGGCCGGCGCGCCGCCGCTTCGAGGCATTGCTGCCTGCGCATCCGGTGCTGCGCGCCGCCGTCCGTTCATGGGAACAGCGGCTGATGCCGCTCGCTGCGGAGGTGCTGCCACAGGCGCCGTCGCCCGGTGTCTGGAAGCGGATCGAAGCTCGACTCGGCGGCCCGGTGGCTGCGGCGTCCCCGGCGACAGGCTCCAGCGCTGCTGTTACTTGGTGGCGGCAGCTCGGTTTTTGGCGGGCAGCGTCGGCGCTGGCCGGTGGCTCGGCGCTGGGCTTGGCCTTGTTGCTGGGTGCACCCGGGCCGGCGCAACCGCCGCTCGTGGTCGTGCTGTCGTCGACCACGCCGGAAGGCACGGCGGCGCCCACGTTCGTCGCCGGCATCAGCGCCGATGGCCGCTCGCTGGTCACCCGGCCGATCCAGAACGTCAGCCTTCAGGCCGGCCGATCGTTCGAACTGTGGTCGGTGCCGAGCACCGGCGCACCGAGGTCGCTGGGTGTGATCTCCGAGCGCGGCGCGACGGTCGTGCAGCGCAAGCAGCTGCTCGAAGGCGCGGCGGCGCTGGCGGTCAGCCTGGAACCGGCCGGCGGCTCTCCGACCGGCGCACCGACGGGGCCGGTGCTGTTCGTCGGCAAGCTGACGCTCTAGCGGCCAGACCGTTCCGGCGCTTTCCGGAGCCGCTCAATTCGCCATCTCGAGCGCCGCCTGCAACGACCGCCCGACCCGCTCTGGGCTGACGCCCGTCAGGCAGCGGGTGTGGCCGAACCGGCAGGTGCGGTCGAAGCAGGGCGCGCAGTCGAGCTGGAGCTCGTCCTTCAGCCACAGCACCTGGGCGCGACGGTTGAGCGGCGGGGTGTGGGTCGGGCTGGTCGAGCCGAACACGGCGACCTGGGG
>CAXTDH010000380.1:0-4092 GCA_964242405.1 uncultured Rhizobacter sp.
CGGCGATGCCGACCACCACCGTGCAGAAGATGATCGGCGCGATGATCATCTTGATCAGGCGGATGAAAGCGTCGCCGAGCGGCTTCATGGCCTCGCCGGTGGCGGGGAAGAAGTGGCCGACCAGCACGCCGATGATGATCGCCGTGATCACCTGCAGGTAGAGGGACTTGTAGAACGGCTGTTTTGCCGGTTGATGGTCCATCGAGGATCTCTTCAAGTAATGACTGCAGTGCGAAGTGTTACGCCGTGCCGGCCACCGACGCAATAGGGGGTAGCACAAGGAGCGATCCAGCGAGACGCCGCTGCCGTCGGCCGGCTCGGCTCGAACAACCTCGCTCAGGCCGGACGGACCGTGTGGCAGTGCTCACACGGCGGGGGTTGATCCTACAACTCGGGTCTCGAAATATCGTCATACTGCACTGCAGCAAAACCTTGAAAAGGGTCTCCCATGAACACTGAACAGTTGACCGGACGGCATGCCCGGCTTCGGCTCGAGCTGGCCCAGGCGTTCGCAGCGCCGGCTTGGCGCGTGGGGCAGATTGATCGGCTGGCCGATGAACTCGCGGAGACCGAGCGTCAGCTGGCGGCCTGCCGGCCAGTGGACGAGCAGACGAACGATCCCTTGCTCGGGTTCGCCTGGTAGGAACCGGCACCTCTCGCGCAGCCTGGCATTGCGTGCCGCTCGGCAACGCGTGGCGCCTGGCTCACAGCGCCGCTGGTTCCGCTGTTGCCCCCACCAGCCCGGCGCCTGATCCCATCGTCAGGGCCGGCCCGCCCGATCGCGGCAAGCCGACTTGATTTTCGGGTCGGTCTCCGACTCGCAACGGGCTGCGGCGTCGTCGATGCCGCCGGTTGCGGCCGGCGGGCCCGCGCCCCGACGGCGCTGCTCGAACACCGGCGCCGCGGCCGGTTTGCCCAACGGGATTCGGACCTGCGGCACGACCTTGCCGTTCGGTTGTTCGTTGTTGTTCAGATCCATGCTGTGCCGCGCGTCCGAGGAGTTCGTCAGGCGTGGCACCGGCCGGCCAGTCGACGGGGCTGTCGACGGTGCAGATGCGGTTGCGCCGGCGCCCAATACACCCAGCTGGGCACTCACGGGTGCGAACGCTGCGGTGAGCACTGCGCACACACAGGCCGTCCTGAGGCGTCGAATGCGGTGGGCCGTCAGCCAGTGACCGCGAGAGATCGAGACCATCATCGTGTTCCCCTTGGCACGCCAACGGCGACCGTTGCCGAGAATAGGGCTGCGGCCGGTCGACGCCTGTAGGACGACCCGGCATCTTCGGGTCGCCCGGTATCGGTTCTGTAAACTTCGCGCCTTTCATCCAAGGCTGCCGTTGCATGGCTGTGACCGCCCGAGCTGGCGTCCCGTTCGATCTGAAGAGCACGGCGCTGAGTGGCTTGGCGCTCATGGTGCGTCATGCCGATCTGGAGGGCCTGGCCGCGGCGATGTCCGAGCGCTTCGGCGCGAGCCCCGGCGTCTTTGCCCACGAGCCGGTGGTGATCGACCTTTCCATCCTCGACGACGATCCAGCGGCCGGCATCGATTTCGGCGGTCTCGTAGATCTGCTCAGAAGCCACTTGCTGTTGCCGGTGGGTATCCGTGGCGGCAGCGAGCGGCTGCGGCAGGCCGCCCTCGCTGTCGGTCTGAGCGATGTGTCCGAAGACCCGACGGCCACGGCGCCGGCGCGAGGCGAACTGCAGGTCGAGCCGGCCCTGCCGGTGTCGCTGCCGACCTCGCCGACGTCGCTGGTCGCGCCGCAGCCGCTGGCCGCGCCCGCCCTCATCGTCGACAAGCCGTTGCGCTCGGGCCAGCAGGTTTACGCCAAGGGCGGTGACCTGGTCGTCCTGGCGACGGTCAACGTCGGCGCCGAGGTGATTGCCGACGGCAGCATCCATGTGTACGGCCCGCTCCGGGGCAAGGCGGTGGCCGGCGCCAAGGGCAATACCGACGCTCGCATCTTCAGCACCTGCATGGAGCCGCAACTGCTCGCGATCGCCGGCACTTACCGGACCACCGAGAACCCGCTGCCGGCCGATGTCGTCGGCAAGCCGGCGCAAATCCGCCTCGAGGGCGAACGGCTGGTGTTCGAGCCGCTCGCCTGACGGGGCCAGGCAGCCGCTCGGCGGCCCGGCCCGCAACCCGTTTGACCAGTTTGACAACAAGGATCGCCGTTCATGGCAAAAATCATCGTCGTGACTTCCGGCAAGGGTGGCGTCGGCAAGACGACCACCAGCGCGAGTTTCGCCTCCGGCCTCGCCCTTCGCGGCTACAAGACCGCGGTCATCGACTTCGACGTCGGCCTGCGCAACCTGGATCTCATCATGGGTTGCGAGCGTCGGGTCGTCTACGACCTGATCAACGTCATCCAGAAGGAGGCGAACCTCAACCAGGCGCTGATCAAGGACAAGCAGAGCGACAACCTCTACGTGCTGGCCGCCTCGCAGACGCGCGACAAGGACGCGCTCACCCAGGAAGGCGTCGAGCGGGTGCTCACCGAACTCGCCGCCATGGGCTTTGACTACATCGTCTGCGACTCGCCGGCCGGGATCGAGACGGGTGCCCTGATGGCGATGCACTTCGCGGACGAAGCATTGGTGGTCACGAATCCCGAGGTGTCGTCGGTGCGGGATTCGGACCGCATCCTCGGCATGTTGAACTCGAAGACCAAGCGCGCCATCGAGAAGCAGACGCCGATCAAGGAGCACCTGCTGATCACCCGCTACAACCCGAGCCGGGTCGAAGGCGGGCAGATGCTGTCGCTCGAGGACATCCACGACATCCTGCGGATCAAGCTGATCGGCGTGATCCCGGAGTCCGAAGCCGTCCTGAACGCGTCCAATCAGGGGGTGCCGGCCGTGCACATCGAGGGCACCGACGTGTCCGAGGCCTACAAGGACGTGGTCGCCCGGTTCCTCGGCGAGGATCGGCCGCTGCGCTTCGTCGATGCGGTCAAGCCGGGCTTCTTCAAGCGCATCTTCGGCGGGAGGTGAGCGATGGGTTTCCTCTCCTTCTTCGTCCGCGATCAGAAGCGGACTGCAAGCGTCGCCAAGGAGCGGCTGCAGATCATCCTGGCGCATGAGCGCAACGGCCGTGGCCGCAGCGCCGACTACCTGCCCGAGCTGCAGCGCGAGCTGATGGCAGTGATCGCGAAATATGTCTCGGTCAACCCGAATGACATCAAGGTGCAGATGGAACGCCAGGGCGATCTGGAGGTGCTGGAGGTGAAAATCGAGCTCCCCGACTCACCCCGCTGAGCGGCGCGGGCCGAGGGCGATTGGCGCATACTGACCGGCCGCGTGACCCCTACCGAGGAAACGTCGTGAGCCGCAGCGTACCCTCCATCGACGAGATCGATCTCTCCTGGCGGATGCGCGATCAGGAGGCACGGCAGCTGGCCGAGCTCATGCGCAACTCGCGGCTCACCCTGCTGCATGCCGAGCCGGGCGTCGGCCGGACGGAGCTGTTGACCGGCGGCCTGCTTCCCCTGCTGCGGCGCCGGGCCAGCGATGCGGTGGGTGACGAAGACCGCGAATCCAGGGTGGTGATCCCGTTCTCTGACCGCCGGGCGCGTCGCGCCGGCCGGCCGTCGACGCGTGTCGCCGAACGGGTGGTGTTCTTCGACGGCTGGGGTGCCGAGCCGCTCACGGCGCTGCGGGCGGCGGTGGTGGCCTCCCTGCCGGACGACGCCAGCACCTACGCCCGGAGTTCGCGGCTGGCGCCGATGCTGGGTGAACTGAGCCGGCGCTTCGACGCTCACTTCCTCGTCGTCTTCGACAGCTTCGAGCGGTTCTGGCATCCGGCCCTGTCGGTCGACGAGGCCGACGCGTTCGTCGATCAGTTGAGCGAAGCGGTCGAAGCGGACGACCTGCGCGCCCATTTCCTGCTCTCGATCGACGATCTGGCCGATCCCCGGCTGGATGCGCTGCGCCAGCGGATCGATGATTTCGATGCGTCGGCGTTGCACCTGCTGCGCTGGGACAGCAGGGCGACCGCGACGCCGCCGGTGGCCGATGTCGCGACGCTGCCGGTGCTGCACGAAGCGTTGCCCGGCGATGCCCTGGCGTTACAAAGCTTTGCCGGCCGTCCGG
>CAXTDH010000381.1:0-4083 GCA_964242405.1 uncultured Rhizobacter sp.
ACGACCAGATCGAGGCCATGCGCCATGCCTACATGGACCGCAACAGCTACCTCGGTGACCCGGCATTCGTCACCAACCCGGTCGAGCGCCTGCTCGACAAGGGCTACGCTTTGAGGATCCGCGCCGCGATCGACCCGGCCAAGGCGGGCGTGTCCAAAGACATCAAACCCGGCGTCGAGCCACACGAGGGCAGCAACACGACGCACTACTCGATCGTCGACAACTTCGGCAATGCCGTCTCGGTCACCTACACCCTGAACGACTGGTTCGGCGCGAAGGTGACGGCCGCCGGCACCGGCGTGCTGCTCAACGACGAGATGGACGACTTCACGGCCAAAGTCGGCGTGCCCAATCTCTACGGCCTGGTGCAGGGCCAGGCGAACTCGATCGCGCCGGGCAAGCGGCCATTGAGCTCGATGGCGCCGACCATCCTGACCCAGGACGGCAAGCCGGTGATGGTGGTCGGCACGCCGGGCGGCAGCCGCATCATCACCGCCGTCACCCACACCATCCTGAACGTGATCGATTACGGCATGAACATCCAGGAGGCGGTCGACGCGCCGAAGTTCCATCAGCAGTGGCTGCCGGAGCTGACCAACGTCGACAACTTCGCGCTCAGCCCGGACACCCGCAAGATCCTCGAGGGCATGGGCCACCGCTTCGGCCCGCCGCAGCCGGTGAACCATCTGGCGGCGATTCTGGTGGGGGCGCCCAGCCTGGGCGGCAAGCCGGTCGCGGCGAACCGCTACTACGGCGCCAACGATCCGCGGCGCAACTCGGGGCTGGCACTAGGGTATTGACACGCTGCCCGGGTTGCAGACCAGCGAGCTGCCGTTGGCCGTGCAGGCGGCCTGGTAGCCGTGCGAGTAGAGCTTGTTGCCGATCCAGTCGTAGTCGTCCGTCGCATCGGTCGTGTCGGCCGGGATGAACGGGTGGAAGCCGGTGTAGCTGTTGGCGTCGGCACCGGCACCGTTGTAGCGGGCGACGGTCGGGTACGGATAGACCGGTCGTGTCCGGGTCACCGTGGCCCCGGAGAGCTGCGAAGCCACCACGCCGCCGGGCGCGACCGAGGTTTCCACCCAGTTCATCAGCGGCGTCAGGAAGTCGGTGGTGTCGGGGCCTTCGCCGCCGCTGCAGTGGTACACGCCGGGCAGCAGGTACATGCGAACGAACGAATCCTGCACCGCGCCGCCCATCAGGTCACGCATCGCGTGGTAGTACTCGAGCGTGCCCTGCGGCGTCACGTGCTGGTCGGACCAGCCGTGCCAGATGATCAGCTTGCCGCCGGCGCGGTAGAAGGCGCTCAGGTCCGGGTCGTCGGCCGCCAGGTAGACGGCGGGCTGCTGGATCTGCCAGAAGGTGGCCGGGTCGAGCGCGAGGGTGGTCGTCGTCACGTTCCAGCTCGGCAGGCTCTGGTTGAAGACACCCAGGTAGCGGTACCAGGAGGTGACGAAGTTGATGCTGCCCGAAGGCCCGGCGGCGGTCGCCGGCACGAACAGGTTCCAGGCCAGCTCCGAGCCCCACTCGTGGGCGATCTTGTGGTCGTAGTGGATGCCGTTGGCGTCGACCGGGCCGTCGTGGAGCCGCTGCACCGCGCCCGCTTCGGCCGGCGTCAGGCAGGCGGAAGTGTCGGTCTGGCCGGCGGGGCAGACGATCGTGCGCGGGTCGAAATGGCACTGCCGCGGGTCGTCGATCAGGCCGTCGGCCAGGCCGTCGAGGGCGTCGCAGGCCGCAAGCACCGCCGCATGGACCAGCGGCAGGCGGCTCGCCAGCAGGATGTAGTTGCCGCTGGCATCCTGGTTCGACAGCGCGTTCCAGCCGTGGTGATAGGTGTTCTGCGTGACGGCGTCGATCACCAGCGCCCCGCCGATGATGCCGTTGAAGTCGGTCGGGTAGCGCTGTGCTTCCATCAGCGCCTCGCGGCCGCCGTCTGAGCAGCCGTCGAAGTACGAGTAGGCCGGGGCCTTGCCGTAGAACTTCGTCAGCAGCGCCTTGGCGACCTGCGACGTCGCATGCACGCCGCGGTAGGCGAAGTCGATCTGTGCCTGCGGGTTCGCGGCCGCCCAGGCACCCGACGGGTTGCCTTGGCCTTGGTGCCCCATGTCGGTCGTGGCGGTCGCGACCGAGGCGTCGGTGACGACCGGGCAGTTCGACGACACGCCGGGCGCGTTCAGGTTGGCGCTTCCGCACTCGCCGCCACAACCGTTTTGCACATAGCGCTGCGACCAGCCGGTGAGCGGCAGGTGCATCACGAAGGTGTTGGCCGGCGCGATGGTGGCGGTGACCGAACAATAGGGTTGAGCGGCCGTGTTCACCACCACGGCCGAGGTCATCGTCACCTTGCCGTCGGTGGCATTGCGAAAGTCGAGGTTGACGACCTTGGCGCAGTCCATCAGCGGCTTGAGGTAGGGCAGGCTCAGGTTGAGCGTGTTGACCGGCGCGGGTGCCACCTGCGCGAATGCCGGCTGCAAGGTGCCGATCACGACCAGCAGCAGGCTCGCGGCGCAGCCCAGCACCGTGGCCCGTGCGTGCGCCCAGGCACACCGCCAGGAGGGTTGGCTCGGTGTCGTCATGTCATCGTCTCCTTTGATCGAGTGGAAGGTGTTCAAGACGCATCTCCAGCTGACTGGCGACGGCGGCGCAGGGCAACGGCGCCTAAGCCGAGCGCCATCAAGGCGACGCTGGCCGGCTCGGGCACGGCCTGGGCGAAGCTGATGTTGTCGACAGCGACATAGTCGTCGTACGAGCCGGGGGTGATGACGACCGAGGTGATGCCGGGGCTGGAGACGCTGAGCAGGAACTGCCCGTAGCTCGAGCCGCCCGTCGCCTTGCTGACCAGCGTCGAGCCGCTGTAGGCGTAGATCGCCACGTCGGCGCCGGTCGCGACGGCTGCGAAATCGGCGCTCACCGAGGCCACCGGCGTGCTGAAGCTGATGCGGAAGCTCGGGTCGCCGTTCTCGTTCAGCCAGCCGGCGTAGCTGCCCAGGACCATGCCGCTGACGAGCGACGGCGTGCCCAGGTTGTCGGTGTCCGGCCCGGTGCTGCTCACGACCGTCATGTCGGTGTTGGACGCCCACGGCTGGCCGGACGACGACGTGCCGTTGCCGGAGAAAGCGTTGGCCGCGAAGCTGACGCCGAGACTCGCGTATTGATTGGAAAGCGACGTGTTCGCGGCCAGGTCTTCGAAGTCGATGGTCACGGCTCGTGTCTCGGCAGCGGCCAACAGCAGGCCGGTTGCCAAGAAGATGGCGAACTTCGGTTTGTTCATGGATTATCTCGTTGGAGAGTGGTGAACGGATCGGAGCGCTTGCCTGGTGCAGCTGAATTGGCACGGCACTGCGGTGATGGGCGTGGGCGCCGAGCAGTGTCTTTGCAGTGATGGCCTTCTGGGGTGAGTTCGCCTTGGACTGCCGTGCATTTCATTGATTCCCGGGTAAGCACCGATGGAGAACCGCCTTGCAATCGAACTAACTGCCACGAATACCGATAAAAATGTTTGATGGCAGCGCAAAGCGAATTCAGCATGTCGACATGACGGCTGCGCCACACTTGGAACATCAATCGTCGACCACGCCGCGATCCGCCCTTTGCGCTGGCGGCTTGCTTTGGACTCTTTCATGAAGTGCAATTCACGTCATTCAACAGACATCCTTTGACAATGGCGGTACTCGCGCTCATATCGTCGATGGCCACGCGTCAATTGCTGGCCGACCGTGCCGCGGCCTTCACGGCCCAATCGGGTGTCGCCGTCAATACACTGTCGATCGGTGGCGTCGATGCGGCTCGCAGAATCGAACAAGGTGAATCGTTCGACGTGGTCGTCCTGGCGCGCGATGCGATCGATCGGCTGGGCGCCGCGCAGCGCCTGCTGCCGGGGTCGGCCGTCGACTGGGTGCGTTCGGAGGTCGCGATGGCCGTCAAGGCCGGCGGCGAGCGGCCGGTCGTGTCGTCGGCCGATGCGGTGCGAAGCGCCGTTCAGCGGGCCGCTCGCATCGGCTACTCCACCGGGCCGAGCGGCGTGGCGATCGAGGCGCGGCTCCGTTCATGGGGCATGGCCGAGGAGTTCGATGCCAGGGCGGTCCG
>CAXTDH010000382.1:0-4077 GCA_964242405.1 uncultured Rhizobacter sp.
GCAGGTCGAGCGCCTGGATCGTGTTGGTGCCCTCGTAGATCATGTTGATGCGCGCATCGCGGACGTACTGCTCCATGCCCCACTCGCGCACGTAGCCGTGGCCGCCGAACACTTGCATGCACCCGGAGGTCGCGATCCAGGCGTTGTCGGTCAGGAAGGCCTTGACGATCGGCGTGACGAGGGCGACCAGGTCGGCGGCCTCGGCGCGCTCGTCGGCGTCTTCCGAGGCGAGCTCCTTGTCGAGCTGCAGCGTCGTCCACATCGAAAGCGCCCTGCCGCCTTCGGCATAGGCGCGGGCGGTCAGCAGCATCTTCCGCACATCCGGGTGGACGATGATCGGGTCGGCGGCCTTGTCGGGCGCCTTGACGCCGGAGAGCGAGCGCATCTGGATGCGGTCCTTCGCGTAGGCCGCGGCGTTCTGGTAGGCCACTTCGGTCAGGCCGAGCGACTGCATGCCGACGCCCAGGCGCGCCGCGTTCATCATCACGAACATGGCGGCCAGGCCCTTGTTCGGCTGACCGACGAGCGTGCCGACGGCGCCGTCGAGGTTGAGCTGCGCGGTGGCGTTGCCATGGATGCCCATCTTGTGCTCGAGGCCGCCGCAGTAGATGGTGTTGCGCTCGCCGAGCGATCCGTCGGCATTGACCAGGTACTTCGGCACGACGAAGAGCGAGATGCCTTTGGAGCCGGCGGGCGCGTCCGGCAGGCGGGCGAGCACCAGGTGGATGATGTTCTCGGTCAGGTCGTGCTCGCCGGCGGAGATGAAGATCTTGTTGCCGGTGATCCTGTAGGTGCCGTCGCCTTGCGGCACAGCTTTGGAGCGCAACATGCCCAGGTCGGTGCCGCAATGCGATTCGGTCAGGCACATGGTGCCGGTCCAATGGCCGCTGGTGATCTTGGGCAGGTACATCGCCTTCTGCTCGGGGGAGCCGTGGGCGACGAGGGCCTCGTAGGCGCCGTGCGAGAGGCCGGGGTACATCGTCCACGCCTGGTTGGCCGAGTTCAGCATCTCGAAGAAGCACTGGTTGCCGAGGTGCGGCAGGCCCTGACCACCGAACGCCGGGTCGCAGCTCAGCGATGGCCAGCCGCCTTCGACGTATTGCGCATACGCCTCCCTGAAGCCCTTCGGCGCAGTGACCTCGTGCGTCTTCAGGTCGAGCGTACAGCCCTGCTCGTCGCCGATCTGGTTGATCGGGGCGATGACGCTGGCTGCGAATTTGCCGCCTTCCTCGAGCACGGCGTTGATGGTGTCGGCGTCGATGTCGGCATGCGCCGGAAGCGCTTTCAATTCATCGACGACGTTCAGCACCTCGTGCATGAGAAATTGCATGTCGCGTAGCGGCGGGTTGTAGATGGGCATCTCGGGTCTCCTGAATGTGGCGAAGTCGTTGGGGTGGAAGGATCAGACCGCCGCGGCGCGGCGTGGTTTCTTTTGGGCCGGTGCCGGGCCCACCGGCTCGACCTTGGCGATCGCGGTGTAGTGCGACAGCACGTTCTCGAAGGCCCGCCGTGCCCGCTCGTCGGCGCCGGGGTGGCGCAGGAAGCGGGCGTCGTGATGCAGCGCGAGCGTCAGGCCATGCACCTCGAACAGCACCTGACGGGGGTCGGTATCCGGGCGCAGATGCCCTTCGTCGACTGCCATCCGGATCGCGCGTTCGAGCGCCGCCTGCCAGGTCTCGACCATGGCCACCAGCGCATCTCGCACCGGCCCGGGGCGGTCGTCGAATTCGACGGCGCCGCTGATGTAGATGCAACCGGCATCGACCTCCACCGATACCCGCTTGAACCAGCGGTCGAACAGCGCCCGCAAGCGAGGCAGGCCGCGCGGCGCCGCCAGGGCCGGATCGAAAACCTCTTCCTTGAACCGGGCGTGGTACTCGCGGACGACGGAAATCTGCAGCTCCTCACGCGAGCCGAAATGCGCGAACACGCCCGACTTGCTCATCTGCGTGATATCGGCCAGCACCCCGATCGACAGGCCTTCGAGGCCCGTCTGGGCAGCGAGCACCAGCGCCGCATCGAGGATGGTGGCGCGCGTTTGCCGACCCTTGAGCAGCGGCCGCGGGCCACCCATGAAAGCAGTTGCGGCTTCGCCTGTGGCGGCAGGAGCCCCCCGGTCGGTATCGGCCAGCAGAGCCCCGCTCGCGGCTTTGGATTCTTCGAGTGTCTGGTTCACGTGGGGCATGGCGTGCGGTCGAGTCCGAATAGTAAAACGAACGGTCGTGCTTTTTTCAACGACCGACTTTCAAATCATGCGGGCGTGGACTATTCACAACTCCGTCGTCATCGGGTCGGCGCCCGAAACGACGCACTGCCCGGCTAACATCTTCGCCGACACGACCACGGGCGAGGCCGAAAGATGAAGATTGCGGTGGTAGGGCTGGGTGCCGTCGGCGGCCTGCTCGCGCATCGGCTCTCGCGGACGGAACACGATCTGGTGGCGCTCGCCCGAGGCCGCACGCTCGCCGTCGTCAGGGCACGTGGCCTGCGGTTGCGCACGCCGTCGGGCGACGAGAAGGCCACGCCGCTCACCGTCGGCGACGACGCTGCCACCTTCGGCCCGCAAGACCTGGTGATCGTCGCGCTCAAGGGGCCGGCGCTCGCCGCCGCGGCCGCGTCGATCAACGCCCTGCTGGGGCCGAAGACGATCCTGATGCCGGCGATGAACGGCGTGCCCTGGTGGTTCCTGCAGACCGGCCTCGCCACGCCCGACCCGCGTCGCCTGCAGTGCATCGACCCGGACGGCCGGATCGCCGAGGCGCTGCCGCTCTCGCACGTTCTGGGCTGCGTCGTCCATCTTGCGTGTTCCAGCCCCGAGCCGGGGGTCGTGCGGCACAACATCGGCGACCGGCTGATCGTCGGCGAGCCCGGCGGGGGGCCGTCGTCGCGCGTCGAGGCGGTCTGCGAGGTGCTCAGCTCGGCCGGCTTCCAGGCCGAAGCGAGCGCTGATCTGCGCCGCGAGCTCTGGTACAAGCTCTGGGGCAACCTGACGATGAACCCGATCTCGGCCCTCACCGGCGCCGACTCCGACCGAATACTCGCCGACCCGCTGATCCATGCCTTCATGCTGAAGGCGATGGCCGAAGCCGCTGCGATCGGCGCGCGGGTCGGCTGCCCGATCGAGGAAACCGGCGAAGCCCGGCTCGCCGTCGCCCGGCAGCTCGGCGGCTTCAAGACCTCGATGCTGCAGGACCTGCTGGCCGGCCGGCCGCTCGAGCTCGACGCCATCGTCGGCGCGGCGTTCGAGATCGCCGAGCGGGTCGGCGTGGCGACGCCGAACATCGCTGCGCTATTGGGACTGACCCGGTTGATGGCGAGCGAACGCGGCCTCTATCCTCTGCGCGCCGCGTGACAGGCCGCTCGGCGCTGAGCCCTTGCTGCTGGTCGCTCGGCGCTCGCTGCTCGGCGCGTGCTGCCAGTCGCTGGCCGCTGGTCGCTGGCTGCTGGTCGCGCCCATCGGCGCCGGCGCTGGCACAACGCTTGCGGCTGCACCCCGATTCGTGAACCGCGCCGGCCGGCGCCTCAACAAAAGGAGACTCGATGAACCCTCGCGCCGCCGCGAACGACACCTCTGCAAGCTGCGACCTCCCGCGTCGCGCGATCGCCTTCGCCGTCACCGCCTTCTGCGCCTGGGCATCCGACGGCGCCTTGGCGCAGACGGCCGCGCCACCGGCCGCCGCTGCCAGCAGCGCGGCGGCGATCAACGAGTTCGCGCCTGTCGTCATCACCTCCCGCAAGCGGGCCGAGACGCTGACGCAGACGCCGGCCGCGGTCTCGGCCTTCAACGCCGAAGAGATCGGCGAGCGCAACCTGACGACGCTCAACGACATCGGCAAATACGTGCCGAACATGGACATCAGCCAGTTCGGCGCCGGCAACCCCGCCCACTCCGCGATCTTCATCCGTGGCATCGGTCTGCAAGACCACATCATCACGACCGACCCGGGCGTCGGCCTCTACCTCGACGGCGTCTACCTCGGCCGGCAGATGGGCGCGAACCTGGGCCTGGCGAACATTCAGCGCGTCGAGGTGCTGCGCGGGCCGCAGGGCACGCTCTACGGCAAGAACACCCTGGGC
>CAXTDH010000383.1:0-4064 GCA_964242405.1 uncultured Rhizobacter sp.
AGGGGCGCCTCCTCACCCTCCGGCCGGTTGGACTGAACGACGGTGATCGCCTTATCCTCGGCGAGCCCCGTGCCGGCATCCGCTGCTATCTGGCGGTACGTGGCGGCTTCGTCGTCGATCCGGTGCTGGGCAGCTGCGCCACCGATACCCTGGCGCACGTCGGCCCGCCAGCGGTCGCGGTGGGCGATGTACTGACGATCCGCCCGATACGCCTGCCGTTCGCGGCCGTCGGCGAGCCCGAGCAGCCACCCGCCGATCTGCCGACCGCCGACAAGCTGGTCGTGCTCGATGTCGTGTTGGGCCCGCGCACCGACTGGTTCACCGACGAGGCGCTGGCGCGGCTGTCGACACAGGAGTGGACGGTCACCCCGCAATCCAACCGGGTCGGCCTGCGCCTCTCGGGCGAACTGCCGCTCACCCGTGCCAACCCCGCCGAATTGCCGAGCGAAGGTACGGCCGTCGGCGCGCTCCAGGTGCCGCCGAGCGGCCAACCGGTGCTGTTCCTGGCCGACCATCCGCTGACCGGCGGCTATCCGGTGATCGCCAGCGTCGCGACTCATCACCTCGACCGCGCCGGCCAGGTGCCGATCGGCGCCCGCCTGCGGTTCAACCCGATCCGTCATCCAGCCGATACGACTCAGCCATGAAAAAAGTCCTGATCGCCAACCGGGGCGAGATCGCGGTGCGCATCGTCCGGGCCTGCGCCGACTACGGTGTCCGCTCGGTCGCGGTCTATGCCGACGACGACATCGACGCGCTGCATGCCCGGATGGCCGACGAAGCCTACGGGCTCGACGGCCAGCGACCGGGCGACACCTATCTCGACATGACCAAGCTGCTGGCCGTCGCCGCGCGCGCCGGTGCGGACGCCGTCCATCCCGGCTATGGCTTCCTGAGCGAAAGCGCCACCTTCGCCCGCGCCGTGATCGATGCCGGGCTGGCCTGGATCGGCCCGCCACCGGCCGCGGTCGAGGCGCTCGGCGACAAGGTGCAGGCGCGCCGCATTGCCCTGCAGGTCGGCGCGCCGCTCGTCGCCGGCACCGAAGGGCCCGTGGCCGGCGCCGACGAGGTGCTGCGCTTTGCGCGGCAGCAGGGCCTGCCGATCGCCATCAAGGCGGCGTTCGGCGGGGGCGGGCGCGGCTTGAGGGTCGCGTGGCGGCTCGACGAGGTGGCCGAGCTGTACGAATCGGCGGTGCGGGAAGCGATCACGGCCTTCGGTCGGGGCGAGTGCTTCGTCGAGCAGTTCCTGGATCGGCCGCGTCACATCGAGGCCCAGGTGATCGCCGACACCCACGGCCATGTCGTCGTCGTCGGTACCCGCGACTGTTCGCTGCAGCGGCGCAACCAGAAGCTGGTCGAAGAGGCGCCGGCGCCTTTTCTGACCGACGAGCAGCGGCAGCGCATCCACGGCTCGGCGCGCGACATCTGCGCCGCGGCGGGTTATGTCGGCGCCGGCACGGTCGAATTCCTGCTCAGCCCGTCGGGCGTGATTTCCTTTCTCGAGGTGAACACCCGCCTGCAGGTCGAGCACCCGGTCAGCGAGGAGACGTCGGGGATCGACCTGGTCGTCGAGCAACTGCGGATTGCCGATGGCCTGCCGCTTTCCATCACCGAGACGCCGGTGCCGCGCGGCCACGCGATCGAATTTCGCATCAACGCCGAGGACGCCGGCCGCGGCTTCCTGCCGACGCCGGGGCCGGTGCGGCGCTTCGATGCGCCGGCCGGGCCGGGGGTGCGGGTCGACAGCGGCGTCGTGGCCGGCTCGGTCGTCTCCGGCAACTTCGACTCGTTGCTCGCCAAGCTGATCGTGACCGGTGCGACCCGCGAGCAGGCGGTTGCCCGCGCCCGGCGTGCCTTGAAGGAGTTCAGCATCGAAGGCGTGGCGTCGGTGCTGCCGTTCCACCGCGCGGTAATGGAGGAGCCGGATTTCGTATCGGTCGATGCGTTCAAGGTTCACACGCGCTGGATCGAGACCGATTTCGCCCACCGTCTGGCCGCGGCGGTCCGGCCCGAGCCGCTGGCCGAGGTCGCGCTGCTGCGCACCGCGGTCGAGGTCGACGGGCGGCGGATGGCGCTCGGCCTGCCGGCAGAGTGGCTGCGCGCCCTGACGTCCGCATCGTCGCACTCGCCACCCGAGTCGGGCAGCCCCGCCGCACCGACGCCGATATCGGCAACCGACACTGCTCGGCTGGTCGCTCCGATCACGGGCACCTTGCAGGGCTGGAGCGTGACCGAAGGTGACACGGTTGCCGCCGGCGACACGGTCGCGACGATAGAGGCGATGAAGATGGAGATGCAGATCAGCGCCCACCGCGGCGGCCGAATCACGAACCTGGTTCAGACCGGAAGCGCCGTGGCCGCAGGGGCGGCAATCGCGAGCATCGGCTGACCGCCGCGTCTGCACGGCGCCGCAAGAAAGATTCCACGGAGCATTCGATGAACGACGACAACACGACGATCCGCTTCGACGACGGCGCGGGCTACGAGCTGATGATGGGCCGCTGGAGCCTGCTCGCGGGGGCGCGCTTCCTCGACTGGCTCGACGCGCCGATGCGGGCCCATTGGCTCGATGTCGGCTGCGGCAACGGTGCCTTTACCGAGCTCATCGTCGAACGCTGCGAGCCCGCCGATGTTCGGGCGTTCGACCCATCGGACGGTCAACTCGCTTATGCGCGGCGTCGGTTGCCGGCCGCTGCGCCCGTCACCTGGGCCGTGGGCGACGCGATGCGCCTGCCGGTCGCCGATGCCACGGCTGATGTCGCGGTGATGGCGCTCGTGCTGTTTTTCGTGCCGGAGCCGGCCGCCGGCGTCGCCGAGATGTGCCGCGCGGTGCGCCCCGGCGGTCTCGTGACCGCATACCACTGGGACATCCTGGGCGGCGGGTTCCCGCTCGCCACCATGGGCGCCGAAATACGTGCGCTCGGGTTGCCGGTGGCGATGCCGCCGAGCGTGGCGGTATCGACCGTCGAAGCGTCGACGGCGCTCTGGCAAGAGGCCGGGCTCCAACGGATCCGCACCTGTCAGATCGAGGTGCAGCGGCGTTTCGACAGCTTCGAGGCCTACTGGCAAAGCGCCAGCAAGAACAACACGGTGCAGGCGGCGATCGATACCTTGCCCATGGAAGGGCGCGAACTGCTCAAAACAAACGTACGCCGCCGCCTCGGCATCGAGGGCGGGGGCGAACTGTGCGTAAGCGCCCGCGCCAACGCGATCAGCGGCATCCGGTGAGGACGCCGATCGGTCGAGGCTACACGCCGCTCAGAAGACGATCGTGGTCGGCTTGACCGAACCGAACTGCAGTCGGTATTGCGCGGTCAACTGGCTGTTCTGCATTGCATCGAGCTTTTGCTTCAGCTGCGGATAGTAGGTGCCTTCCTCGTCGTCCTTGGCATGCTTCAGGATCGCCGCCTGGAGCTTCTGCGCCTTTTCCTTCCAGTCGGGCGACTCGGTCATTTCCTTTTGCGCGCCCATGTCGAGTTCGGCGTTGAGCACCTTGGCGTGGGCCTGGTCGAGGTAGAGCTTGTCGGCCTCGGTCATCAGGCCGTTCATCGCCAGCGCCGGGTAGAGCACGTTCTCTTCGGCGGTGGAATGGGCCGTCAGCTGATAGGCGATGGCGTTGAGCGCCGCCTTGCGGGCGCGGACCGATTTGGCGGCCATCAGCGTGTCGAACGACTTGGCGATCAGCGCGTGTTGCGCCTGCACCATGTCCATCCAGTCACCGCTGGCAGCGGCAGTCTGGGCAACGACTTTCTGTAGGGGCAGCAAGGCGGCGGCGGCCGCCGACGCGACGACGAAATTTCTGCGGGAAGGGGACAACGACATGAAAAAACTCCTTTAGGTGCGCCCCTACGGCAATGCACGTGCCCTGCTCGGTGAGGCTTGCCTCGCCCTTGGTGGATTCGACGACGCGTCCAGCCCGTCCGCGTGGCCAATCCGCGGAGCCTGCGGAGCCGCCGAGCCGGCCGAGCCAGCCGAACCGGCCGAACCAGCTGAGCCAGCCGAGCCAGCCGAGCCAGCCGAGCCTGTCACGTCACGTCACGTCTGCCGAGATTGCGCGTAAGCGA